>JAJXXG010000133.1 GCA_021781255.1 Acidobacteriota bacterium | reverse complement strand
TTCCGATCTCTCGTTTCCTGGACGAATCCGGTCTGCGCGCAGTCCGTCACCGACAACGCACCGGCCGCGTCCGCGCTCACCGGTCAGGCGCTGGTGAACCGCGCGCTGGCCAATGAGCTGGCGGCCGCACAGGAAAAGAGCCACCCCATGCGCTTCGAATTGCGCAAGGCCAGCCCACGGATCACCACGACCAAGGTAATCGCGGAGACTCAGGACGGCGAGGTGGCCCGCCTGATTGCGGTCTTTGACAAACCGCTCACCAGCTCCGCCGACCAGCTCGAAGTCGCCCGACTGCACGCACTGCTCAACGACCCGGGCAGGCAGCGGCGGCGCAAACAGTCCGAGGACGACGACACCGAGCGCGCCCTGAAGGTTCTGCGCGCCTTGCCCACCGCATTTCTCTACCAGGATGCCGGTCCGGGCCAGGGCCCTGCCGGCGCCGTTGAGAAATTCACCTTCCGCCCCAACCCGGCCTTTGAGCCGCTTGATCTCGAGACCGAGGTTATGCCCGCCATGGCCGGAGACATCTGGATCGATCCGGTGCGCGTCCGCGTGGTCCGGCTCGATGCCAGTGTACAGCGCGACGTGGACTTCGGCTGGGGCATCCTGGGCCGCCTCAACAAGGGTGGTTGGATTGCGATCGAGCAAGCCGACGTAGGAGACGGCCAGTGGCGCACCGTGCGCTTCCAGATGAAGATGACCGTACGTGTTGTCTTCAGAAGACGCATCTTCGACACCACCGAAGAGCAAACCCACTATGCACCTGTACCCGTGGGCATCAGCTACCGGCAGGCTATCGCCCTGTTGCTCGCAGGCAGGTAGAAAACGGCGCGGCGCACATGCGCCTGGACATCAAAGACTGCGGCCCGGGCAATTGCCCGGGCCGCAGTCGTCTTTCCGCATGTTTTGCCGTCTTACTTCACCTTGAGGAAGATCATGGCGAAGGTGAAAAGGGTGAGTGACTCGATGAACGCCAGTCCGATGATCAGGAAGGTCATCAGCGCGGGGCGTGTCCCGGGGTTGCGCGCCAGCGCCTCGGTGGTCGAGCCAACTGCTCTTCCCTGACCCAGGCCGCAGAGGCCGGCGGCCAGACCCATGCCGAGTCCAACGCCGATTGGCGCCATGTCAATTACAGCCGAACCGCTTTGCGCAAAGACCGGCATGGCAAAGCAAAGCGTCGCCAGCGCCATGAATACATTTTGCAGTTTCCGCATAGTTCTCCTGCTTCCCTGAAAATTAACCGCCAGTGGGTGGTTGAGGCTCACCGTGCTGGCCCCCTCACGCTCGCGGCCCATTCCGTTCACCCGGAGCGGAAGCGCTCTCCGGCGGAAACTCTTCTGTGATCAGTTGCCGGCGCCGCGCTTCAAGCGCATACAATCTCAGCCCGCCGCCTGCTGCAAACTGACCCCGTTTTAGTGCTCGTGCGATACCGCCATGCCCAGATAGATCATCGACAGCAGCATGAAAACGTAAGCCTGAATCACCGCAACCAGCGTGTGCAGACCGAGAAACGCCACCGGCGCCACCACGGGAATCATTGAAAAACAGATCAGCGTCAGCAGGTCGCTGGCCAGCATGTTGGCATAAAGACGGATGGTGAGCGACATCATGCGCGCCAGGTGCGAGATGATCTCCACCGGAAACAGCAGCGGGGAGATCCACCAGATGGGACCGGCAAACTGCTTCAAATAGCCCACAGGACCGTGCACGCGAACGCCGTGGAAGTTGTAGTAGAGAAACGTAAGCACGGCGATGCCCAGCGGAACCGCCGGTTCGCTGGTAGGAGTCTCCATGCCACGAAATCCCGCAAACAGGCCGACCAGGTTGTTGAGCAGCACAAAGAGCAGGATGCAGGTGACAAACGCCTGAAAACGCTCATATCCGTGCCCGATCACCGACTCCGCCTGGCTGCCCGTGAACTCGTGGATCATCTCGGCGATCTGCTGTGCAGGGTTGGGTTTCTCCACCGACAGAGTGAGGCGCACGAGAAGAAAAAATGCGATCAGTCCGCAGGTAATCGCCAGTTCCAGCGCAAAAGTATTGTCGATGGGCGCGGCAGGGTTTGCCGGATGGACGCCGAGCATTCCCATCAGCGCGGCCACGGGGGCGGCGAACAGATGATTCAATAAGCGCGTAAGAACAAGACTTTCCGGCATCAGGCGGTCTTTCCGTTTCCGGCGGATTTAGGACCACGCCGGACAAGCCGGCTTTCAGTCTCTCAACAGACGAAGCGCCTCCCACACGATTGTCAGAACGGCCAGAGCCAGTCCGCAGAGAAGCGCGACGACAGAACCTCGGAAACACTTCAGGCTAACATAAATCACCCCTGCAAAAACCATCAGGCGGACTATAAAGAACACCACGGCAAAGGCCGAACCGCGCGGCATCTGTTTTTTCTCGAGTTTGGCCGCTATCAGGCGCGCCAGCCGACGCCACTCAAAGATGCTGGCGGCAGAGATTGAGGTTCCCGCGGCCATCATGGCCGCATCCCGCCAGTTGGTCGCCTTCCAGATAATCAGGGACGCAATGATCCCAAAAATCAATGTGTTGCGGATTGCGCGGTGAAGCAGCCCTTCAAGATCCGCATCCGTCATCTCGGGGAGAAATTGCAGTTCGTCGCTCATGCGTCTGCGCCGGAATCTCCTTTATCGTCGGAGTTGTTCGTGTCTGTCCCGTTTGCGTCGAGTTTGTCCATCGCAGGATCGTTGGCGTACATCATCGCCATGCGGATAGCCCCCACCAGCCCGGCAATGATCCCAAAGACTGCGCCCGCAGTGGCAATCCACGTCTTATCCAGCCAGCGATCGAGGCCGTAGCCGGCAAGCCAGCCTATAAAACCTGCCGAGGGCAGCATCATCGCGATCTGCACCATCTTTTCAGCCTGTATCCAGGCTGTAAGCATGCTCGCGCCCATGCCGCCCTCAGGCCGCTGCGCCGAGGCGGTCCGGCCGCGCCTCTGTCGCTCCGGGATGGGACGCTGGTAGGGCACCATCGTGGTTATACACGAAGACCGCTCGTCCATGCCAAGCCAACGGCAGCTACTTCGATGCAGGTGGCAAGCGTGCTACAGCCACAGCAACGGCCCCTTGCGCCAGGTGTGCATTGACCAGCTCAATCAAAACAATCCGCGCCTTGCCGTCGCGCGACTGATTCCCCGCTGTGCTGTCACAACATTCATGCGCTTGTCCTGCAGCGGCGCCAAGCTGCACGGACTGGGTCGCAACGAACGCTATACTGGTGGTTACAGTAAATCGTGCATCTGGTTGCGAGGAAAAGACGTGTTCGAGTCGGAATTTGAGAAGAATCTATTCGAGCTGCGCCAGGAAAAGCTGAAAGAAATCGAGAAGCTGGGCCAGGCGGCGTATCCCAACCGCTTCCCTGCCCGGCAGGACGAGACCGCAGCGCCGCTGCCCAAAGTGCGCGCCGAGTGGGACAAGGCCACCAGCGAAGAGCTTGAGGCGCAGAAGCCACAGGTAGCCGTCGCCGGGCGCATCATGGCCATCCGCGCCCAGGGCAAGGCCGGATTCGCCACCCTGCAGCAGGAGGGCGCAAGGCTGCAGATCTACGTTCGTCTCGACGCCGTGGGCGAGCAAGGCTTCTCACTCTACAAGCTCCTCGACCTGGGTGACCACATCGGCGTCACGGGCTATCTCTTCCGCACCCGCACCGGCGAGCTCACCGTCCACGTCGAAACGTTGACCTTCCTCGCCAAAGCCATGCTCGCCATGCCGGAGAAGTATCACGGCCTGGCCGACGTCGAACTGCGCTACCGCCAGCGCTACGTTGACCTCTTTGCCAACCTCGACAGCCGTCAGGTTTTCGTCCAGCGCGCCAAAATCCTGCGCGCCCTGCGCCGCTTCTTCGACGACCGCGGCTTTCTTGAAGTGGAAACGCCCATGATGCAGCCCATCGCCGGCGGCGCGGCGGCACGGCCCTTCGTTACCCATCACAACGCGCTCGACATGAACCTCTTCCTGCGCATCGCGCCTGAGCTCTATCTGAAGCGCCTTGTCGTCGGCGGTCTCGATCGCGTCTACGAGATCAACCGCAACTTCCGCAACGAGGGCGTCAGCACGCAGCATAACCCCGAGTTCACGATGCTGGAGTTCTACCAGGCCTACGCCAACTTCCACGACCTGATGGATCTGACCGAGGAATTGATCCGGTCCGTCGCATTGGATGTGAACGGCACAACCGTCACGGAGTTCAACGGGCATACCATCGACCTCGGCAAGTGGCAGCGGCTGACGATGCGCGAGGCAATCATCCAGTTCTGGCCCAGAGAGGCCGGCCATAAGCCTACCGTCGCGGCATTGTCCGCCACGGACTCCCTGCAAAAACTCCTGCAG
>JAJXXG010000104.1 GCA_021781255.1 Acidobacteriota bacterium | reverse complement strand
CTGCCCTCCATGCCGCTCGCGTGCGGTTTCGCCCCATCGTCATGACCGCCTTTGCCTTCATCGTCGGCTGCATTCCGCTCTGGACCGCAAGCGGAGCCGGTGCCGTCTCCCGCCGCATTCTCGGCACGGTGGTCATCGGCGGCATGACCCTGGCCACGGTGGTTGGCATTCTCCTGGTCCCCACCACGTTTTCCGTCGTCGAGCTCCTCTCTCACCGCTTTGCCCGCGGCGGCAAGGGCGCCACCATGGATTCAGCCCATGGCCCCCAGCGCGCCGAAATCGAATCCGACGTTCTTGAAGAAGAGGGAGAAGTTGCATGAATCCGTCCACCAGTCTCTTCGCGCGCTTCGGTCGCCTCGTCGCCGGCGCGCCGCTCCTGATCCTTCTCGCGGGCTGCACCGTCGGCCCCGGCTACAAGCGTCCCCAGGTGGCCGTCGCTCCGGCATTCCGCGGCGCAGACGATACTGAGGCCGCCACTGCCCGCGACGCCTCGCTCGGCGATGAGAACTGGAGTCAGGTCTTTCGCGAGCCGGAGCTGCAGAGTCTCATCCGCACCGCTCTTGCTCACAATTACGATGTGCGCATCGCCGCGCAGCGCGTGCTCGAACAGCAGGCCCAGGTCAAGATCACCCGCTCGCAGGAGTTTCCCACCCTCGCCGTCGGCGGCACCGGAATCGGTGCCGAACTGCCTGATTCCCTCAGCAGCAGCATCGGCAGCTCTCTCTACGCCGGCAGCTTCAATCTCTCCTCCGCCTGGACGCCGGACTTTTGGGGCCTCTATCGCCGCCAGACCCAGGCCGCCCGGGCGCAAATGCTGGCTCAGGTCTGGGCGCAGCGTGCTGTCCGCTTGACCCTGGTTGAACAGGTCGCATCGGCCTACATCCAGTTGCGCGCCCTCGATCGCCAGCTCGCCATCGCCACCCAGACGCTTGCCACCCGCCGCCAGTCCGTCGATCTTACCCGCCGTCTCGCAGACGCCGGATCGGCGCCCCTCAGCGACCTCCGCCAGGCCGAGGAGCTTGAATACACCGCATCCTCGCAGATTCCCCAGCTCCAGCAGCAGATACAGCAGCAGGAGAATGCGCTTCGCCTGCTCCTCGGCCAGAACCCGGGCCCCATCGCGCGCGCCGATGACCGTGCCCTCGCTCCGCCTCCACAGAATCCCCCCGTGGGCCTGCCTTCCCGCCTGCTCGAGCGCCGTCCCGATATCCTCCAGGCCGAGCAGCAGTTGATTGCAGCCAACGCGCAAATCGGCGTCGCCCGCGCGCAGTTCTTCCCTCAGCTTTCCATCAGCGCGGCTGGCGGGGTCGGCGGTGACCAGTGGTCCAATCTCTTCGATCCCGGCGGTCACACCATTTATGGACTTGCCGCGCTCACCCAGCCCATCTTCGAGGGCGGCAAGCTGCGCGGCCAGCTCCAGCTCTCCGAACATCAGAAAGAGGAGATGCTTCTCAACTATCAGAAGACCATCGCCGGCGCTTTTCGCGATGTCTCTGACGCGCTCATCGCCCTCGACAAGACCCGCTCCACCCGCGAACAGCAGACCCTGCTCGTGACTGCGGCTCAGGATGCCACCCGTCTGGCCAGAATGCGTTATCAGGGTGGTGCCACCAGCTATCTTGAAGTCCTCACCACCGACTCGAATCTCTTCTCCGCGCAACTCAACCTTGTCAACGCGCAGGAGCAGGAAGCGCTCTCGCTGGTGCAGCTCTACGGATCGCTCGGTGGCGGCTGGGATTGATTCGGCGCGCTGATTTCCGTCGGAATCCTACCGCCCGTATGTATGTCGGATATCGACGGGCGTCTCGCGGAGCCGGCCGCGGAAAACGGATCGGCTCCGGCGCGATGGCCCCGCCGCCGATCTTGGCCTTCGGTCACAGACCGTCGCAATCCCCCGTCCCGCCTGTTCCCCAACTCCTCACGCGTTGATCGCCATTCCTTCTACCGCGCCGTAGCCGTCGAGCATGGCCTCGCTCAGCGTGGGGTGCGCGTGAATGGTGAACATCAGCTCCTCCACCGTGCCTTCCAGCTCCATCACCGCCACCGCCTCGGCAATCAGCTCTGTAGCCTGCGGACCGATGATGTGAACGCCCAGGATCTCCCCGTACTTCGCATCCGCCACCACCTTCACAAAGCCGTCGTGATTGCCCACGATCGTCGCCTTTGAATTTCCGGCAAACGGGAACTTCCCTACCTTGATCTCCAGTCCCTTTTCTTTGGCCTGGCTCTCCGTCAAGCCGGCCGAGCCGATCTGCGGATCGCTGTACGTGCAGCCGGGAATCCGTTCGCGCCGCACCGGCCGGAATTTGCGCCCCGCGATCTTTGCCATCGCTACCATCCCGCTCATCGCGCCCACATGCGCCAGTTGCGGCAGGCCCGCCACAATGTCGCCGATGGCAAATACGCCCGGCTCGCCCGTCTCCTGCGCCTCGTTCACCTTCACGAATCCGCGCTCCCGCTCCACGCGCGTCTTCTCGAGACCGATTCCGTCGGTCCGTGGCGCGCGTCCCACCGCCACCAGAACCTTCTCGGCATCTTTCGCCTGCGCCTTGCCGTTCGCGTCGGTATAGCTCACGCGCGCGCCCGCCGCGGTCTTTTCCACCTTCTCCACCTTTGCTCCGGTCTGCGTCTCAATCCCGCGCTTGCGGAACAGCCGCGCCAACTCCTTGGCAATCTCCTCGTCTTCCACCGGAACCAGCCGCGGCAGAAACTCCAGCATCGTCACCTCCGCGCCAAAGCTCCTGAAGATCGATGCAAACTCCACGCCCACCGCGCCCGCGCCAATCACAATCAGCGACTTCGGCGGCGCGCTCAGGTTCAGAATCTCAATGTTTGTCAGGATCGTCTCGTCGGCCGTCAGTCCCGGCAGCATCTTGGCCTCGGAGCCCGTCGCCAGCAGAATATTCCTGGCTTTGGTTTGGCTCGTCGCCCCATTCTGATTGACTTCCACCGTGTGCACGCCGTTCTGCCCCCGCCCGGTCAGCCGCCCGAAACCAGGCACAACGGTGATCTTGTGTTTCTTCATCAGGAACTCGAGTCCCTTCACGTGCTTTGTGATCACGGCGTTCTTTCGCGCCAGCACCGCGGGCCAGTCCAGCGCGCGCGCCTCCACTCCCTTGATGCCGAACTCGCCGGCGTCCTGCAGGTAGTCCCACAGCTCCGCGCTGAACAGCAGCGCCTTGGTTGGAATGCACCCCACGTGCAGGCACGTCCCGCCCAGCTTCGGGCTCGCGTCAATCAGCGCCACCTTCAGCCCGTACTCGGCTCCGCGAATCGCCGCCGTATAACCCGCCGGACCGCCACCCAGTACCGCTACGTCATAGATCGTTTCCGCAGTTGTCTCAGCCACAGCAAGCTCCATTCCGGCATCGCCGCTTTGCGCGGGGACACGGATTACTTCGTTAGTTTAAATTGTCTGGAATCTAAGTCGCCCTCTCTGAGCGATGGCGCTGGACGCCAAAAGCACAAGCCAGCATGGTGTAGCTCCTGAGCATGTTATGGTTACGCCATGTCTGCGGTTCTGTTTGCTCTCAGCATTGCACTGCTGGTCTTTTTCGTGCGCCGCGACCTGGCCGAGTACAACGCCTTCCGCCTGCTCACCGCAACCAGGGACCGCCAGCGTCACTATCGCATCTGGGTCGCGACCGGTTTCATCCTCTTTTTCCTGTACCCGCTGCTGGGGCTGGCGTGTATTCACCGGACTGCGGCGCTCCGCCATTTTCCGGTTGAGCTTGCGCCCGCTGCGCTTGCCTTGCGCTCTCATATGCCGTCAGGAGACGGTGGCAAAGCTGTCCTGTATGGATTCCTCGCTTCCCTGACGGCCGGACTTCTGCTGGGTATCTTTCTGGCGCCGAGGCTGCGCCGGTCGCGCCGGTCGCTGGTTCTTGAAAGCGTGGAGCCGTTGATGCCGCGCAACCCCGCCGAACTGGCCCATACCGCCGCGCTTTCCCTCAATGCCGGCCTGAGCGAAGAGGTATTTTTTCGTCTGTTTCTCCCCATGCTCGGCCTTCAACTGCACTTTGCCTGGCTGGCATCCCTTCTGCTGGCCGGCCTGCTCTTCGGGCTGGTCCACATTTACCAGGGCGTGGCTGGAGTTGTGTCCACAACCATGCTCGGCTTGTTCCTTACTGTCGCCTATCTACTCAGCGGCAGTTTGTGGCTTGCCGTCGGACTTCATATTGGCCTCGATCTGATTCAGGTGGTTGTGCGCCCGGGGCTGCGGATGTATTACGCGCAGCGCGTCGCCAAACCCGACGATGCGCAGTCTTCGGCCTCCTGAGCGCGATCGGCAGGCTCCGGTCTCACCGGCGGGTTTCTTCGCCGGCCGCTTCCAGCAAAGCTTCCGCTTCTT
>JAJXXG010000126.1 GCA_021781255.1 Acidobacteriota bacterium | reverse complement strand
TTTTCTGGTCGAATGCAATCACGTTCATCGAACCGGGCGGTCGGCAGAGTGTCCTGGCGGCTTCGGGGCTACCGGCGCCGCTGCACACAGCCAGATCATTTCTAAGAGCAAAGTGCCTGAGGATTGGTGAGAAGCTGACGGTTGCCTATGGGATTCTCGATTTTCTGAAGCAGAGCCAGGAAGACAGCGGCGAGAATTTTGCGCAATGGTTGGTGCGGCACCGGCAGACGCCGCGAGCAATCCAGCGATTCTGGCATCCGGTGCTGGCAAGCGCGCTGAATGAGGAGCCTGAGAACATATCGGTGCGGTATGCTGCCAAGGTCTTTCGCGAGGCATTTTTATTTTCCGCTGAAGGCGGGCGGATGGGGATTCCGAGGTTGCCGTTGAGCGAGTTGTACGGGCATGCGATCCGGTACATTGAGACGCGTGGTGGCGAAGTCCGATTGAGCACCTGTGTGGATGGGTTTGAGCAAGTTGCAGAGCAATGGATAGTGCGGGCTGGCGAGGAGACATTCCGCAGCGAAAGAATTGTGCTGGCAGTACCTTTTGAGGCGATGCAAAAGCTGCTTCCGTTGCTTCCGCAGAACGAAGGCAGCCAGGCATTGCAGAATAGCCTGGGCGAGTTTCACCATTCGCCGATTACCAGCGTGCATCTGTGGTTTGACCGCGATGTGACTCGACTTACGCACGCCGCACTGCTCGATGCAACGATTGAGTGGATGTACAACAAGTCAGCGCTGCACAAAGATTCTCGGACTGGGCAGGGCAGCTACCTGGAGTTGGTGATCAGCGCGTCAAAATCGCTGGTGCCGATGAAGCGGCAGGAGATCATTGATCTTGCCATGCGGGAGCTACAGACGTTCTTGCCGGACGTCGGAGACGCGGTGCTCGTGAAGGCTGCGGTTACTAAAGAGGTGCGTGCGACTTATTCGATTCGCCCTTTGCTTGACAGGGCCCGCCCGGGCACGCGGAGTCCATGGAGGGGGATTTTTCTCGCTGGAGACTGGACGGCAACCGGATGGCCTTCGACTATGGAAAGCGCGGTGCGAAGCGGATATCTGGCGGCAGAGGCCATCGCCCAGGATTGGGGAGAGGCAAGGCAATTCCTGGTTCCTGATCTCGCTGCGGCAGGGTTGATGCAGCTGTTCTCGTGATTTGTGAAGCCCCGCTCTGACGCGTTGCTTGTGCGGCGGGTCAAACTTTACCGTGGTTCACCGCATCTATCCTGTTGAGAACCATGGAAAATACAAAGAGCTTTCAACCCATTGAGAACTACGGCGTCATTGGGAATATGCACTCAATTGCGCTTGTTGGCACCAACGGCAGCATTGATTTCCTCTGCTTTCCTAATTTTGATTCCCCGACAGTGTTTGCCGGCCTGTTGGATCCGGAGCGAGGCGGGCAGTTTCGCATCGAGCCGCAGATGGAAGAAATGCGGACGCGCCAGCTGTATCTTCCCGACACAAACATTCTGCTGACGCGGTTTCTTTCAGACGACGGCGTTGCCGAGATTACGGACTTCATGCCGATTGTCGAAGACGGTGATTTGCAGCGATTTGGCCACCACATCCTGCGCATGATCAGTGTGACCAAGGGAGAAGTGCGCTTCACCTTGCGCTGCGCGCCGAGGTTTGACTACGCGCGTTCCAAGCACAAGGCGACGCATGAGGATGGGACCATCTGTTTTGAGCCAGAGGCGACAGATTGCCCCAGCATGGCATTGCATGCGACGTTCCCTATGAAGCTCCACGGCGGGGATGCGGCGGCGGAGTTTACGCTGAAGGCCGGCGAGAGAGCGACCGTCGTTTTTGGCGAGGTGGCGGAAGAACAGGCTGCGGGTGCGGATGTACTAGCCGAGGAAAACGTACAGCGCCATTTCAGCGAGACGGCAGGCTACTGGCGATCATGGATTGCGAAGTCACGTTATACCGGACGATGGCGGGAGGTGGTGCATCGCTCCATCCTGATGCTGAAGCTGCTTTTCTGCGAGGAGCACGGCTCGCTAATTGCTGCGCCAACGTTTGGACTTCCCGAGCATGTTGGTGGGGAGCGCAACTGGGATTATCGATACACATGGCTGCGGGATTCGTCATTCAGTTTGTACGCCTTTATCCGGATGGGGTTTGTACGAGAGGCGGAGGCATTTACGCGATGGATTCGCGACCGGATGCATGATGACGCGCAACGTGGCCCACTGCAGATCATGTATCGCCCGGATGGAGGCAAAGACCTTGAAGAAAGCGTTTTGGACTCGCTTTCCGGCTATAAGGATTCGCGGCCGGTGCGAATTGGAAACGGCGCGTACGATCAGCTGCAGCTCGATGTCTATGGCGAATTCATGGATGCCGTATACCTCTCGAATAAGTACGGCGACGGGATTTCGCACGATGAATGGCTTAGCCTGCAGAGGATTCTGGATTGGCTGGCGGGGAATTGGGAGCGCCCGGATGAAGGCATATGGGAAGTCCGCGGGGGGCAACGTGAGTTTTTGCATTCACGGTTAATGTGCTGGGTGGCATTTGATCGCGCAGTTCGGCTTGCGGACAAAAGGTCGTTAGCGGGACCGATAGAAAAGTGGCGCGGGATTCGAGATGCAATTCATGACGATATTCATCAGAACTTCTGGAATGGGAAGCTGCAGTGCTTTGTGCAATCGAAGGGCGCGGATGTCGTCGATGCCTCGGTGCTGTTGATGCCCTTAATGCGATTCATCAGCCCTGTGGATCCTCGCTGGCTTTCAACAATGAAAGCGGTGGAAGAGAACCTCGTGGAAGACAGCCTGGTGTATCGCTATAACAATGCGACTGCACCGATCGATGGCCTGAAGGGAACGGAAGGCAGCTTTACCGCTTGCTCCTTCTGGTATATCGAATGCCTGGCCCGCACTCACCAGACTGAGAAGGCGCGGTTGCTCTTCGACAAGATGCTCGGTTACGCAAATCACCTGGGGCTCTACGCTGAGGAGCTAGGTTCAGGCGGGGAGCATCTTGGGAACTTTCCGCAGGCATTCACGCACCTTGCGCTAATTTCCGCAGCAACCTTCCTGGATCGAGAACTGGATGGCAAGAACAAGGCGCCGTGGCGATAAGATTGAAAACTTCAGGGAGCCAGATATGCCGTGCGCAGAAAGTCTAAATTGCCTGAAGGCGAAGTATAGACGCCCTTGAGTCGTCGCGAATGGACGATGACAGTGTCCATATACCAAAGATCGATGGTGGGTAGGTCGCGAGCGAGAATCTGCTGCACCTTGACGTAGTCAGCGCGCTGGCGGCTCTGATCCAGCGTGTTTGTGGCGTCTTTGATTAACGCATCAAGTTGCGGATCATTGTAAAAACCGCGATTGCCGCCGTTTGGCGGGAAGCTTGAGGCGGAGTATGTGTAGCGGAAGATGTCTGGCTGCTCATTGCCGCCGATCCAGCGGGATGGGGCCATTTGAAATGCGCCATGTGTCAGGTCGGAATAGAACGTGGCGAACTCATAGCTGCGCAGGTCGAGAGCAATGCCGATGTGCGCGAGCTCCTGCTGGAGGACAACGGCAAGCAGGCGTGTAGTCTCGTCGGTTGAGGTTTTTAGCCCAATGTGGAAGCGGATACCGTCGGGGCCGCGCTTGTATCCGGCTTGATTGAGCAGGGCATTTGCGGCGGCAGGGTTGTAAGGATAGTGCTGCAGGTCGTCCGTCCAAGCCCAGTGTTGTGCAGGCAGCAGGCTGTCGGCGGGATGGGCAAGGCCGCGCATGAGAGAGTGAATGATGAGCGGGCGGTTGATTGACATGGCGATGGCGCGGCGAACGCGCAGGTCCCTGAGATAGGCAGCACGGAGGTTGAAGACGAGGAACTCGATCTCTGAACCGGGTCCGTCTTCAACGACGAGGTTTGATCTGTGCTTGAGAGCTTCGACCATATCTGGCGATAGCGCATTGACCGCGACGTCTGCGGATCCTTTTTCGAGTTCAAGAGCGCGCGTGGTGGCGTCGGGGACCACGTTGAAGCGGATACGAGCAATGCGCGGCGCAGTTCCCCAGTAGTTCGACGAGCGCTCAAGAATTACATCCTTGTCGACCTCCTGGCTGATGATCCGGTAAGGGCCGGTGCCAATGGGGTGCTGCCAGAAATTGCGTCCGCTGCCGAAGGGAACGATGCCGATTGCGTCGCTGCAGAGGTTCCAGAGCAGCGCCGGGTCAGGATGGCTCAGGTGGAGGATGACCGTTGTGGGGTCGGGTGCCGCGACACTGGCGATGTTCTTATAAGCTCCGGCTTTGATGGAGATGATGGTTCCGTTCAGCACGGAGTCGAGGGTCCATTTCACGTCGCGTGAGGTCAGTGGACGGCCGTCATGAAAGCGGACCCCAGACCGGA
>JAJXXG010001004.1 GCA_021781255.1 Acidobacteriota bacterium | reverse complement strand
CGGGAATTTTTGGCGGACGAGCTCGGCGTAGCGATCTCTAAGATCCGCGAGGGACGAGTAGATTTGGCCGACGCGTCCACCGGAATGGATCTTTTCCTGGAGTTCGGCTTCCGAGGTGCGACCCACTGTCATGCGTGTGCCGTCGTAGAGAACGATGTCGAGGGATTCGACGTTGTCGACGGTTTTGCCGCCGAGCAGGCCGTGAACGCCGCAGGAGTTGTTGCCGATCATTCCGCCGAGTGTGCAGCGGGAGTGAGTGGCGGGATCGGGTGCGTAGGTGAGGTGATGGAGCTCGGCGGCGTCGCGGAGGCGGTCAAGGACAATGCCGGGCTGAACGACTGCGAGGCGCTCAGAAGGGTTGAGCGAGACAAGCTGATGCATGAAGCGGGAGAAGTCGAAGACGACGGCGACGTTGGCGGTCTGGCCGGAGAGTGATGTGCCTCCGCCGCGAGGAAGAACGGCGGCCTTGACGGCGCGGCAGGCAGCGAGCGCGGCTTCAACGTCCGCGGCGTGGCGCGGATAGACGACGCCGATGGGAAGCTGACGGTAATTGGAGGCATCGGCCGCGTACATGGCGCGCGAGGCGAGGTCAAAGTGGACTTCGCCTTCGAGGGTAGACTTGAGCCGGGTTTCGAGCTCGCGATGGGCGGTGAAGCGCTCATGCTCAAGTGGCGTGAATTGCGCGAGGATGGGAAAGGCTGGAGTGCTCACGAAGGAATGGTAGCGCCTGAATGCGGGCGGGCGCGCGCCCGCCTTTCGCTACTCGGTCTTCCAGGCGGCGATGGCTCCGAGGACGGCGGATTTTTCGTCGGGCTGGATGAAGGAGATTTCATCGAAGATTTCGAGACGGATGTCGCTCTTGGGCTCAGTGAGGAGATGAATCTTTGCCGAGTAAAAGCGAGTGCCGGAAACCCAGTAGACATTAACGGGGCCGCTGCCGGGAAAGACAGTGATGTGCCAGCCGTGGTGGCCGTTCTCCCGTGTGTATTCGACTCCGTTGACGTTGAAGCCGCCGAAGATACCCTGGCGGTTGCGGGCCGCTGTGAGCCGTGGAAACGCATTTGCGTGCATCGTTCTCCCTTACTGGAGAGCAGTTTAACTGATGGGGCGGATGGAAAATTGAGTAAAGCGGATATATCGCCGCTTATCGTCCCGGCCACTCGTCGACGACAACGCCGAGGTCATTGAGCTGCTGGATGGCGGCTTCCATGTTTCGGCGGATGGCGGGCAGGTCCTTGCGGCTGGCGTTGGGCTCTTCCGCAATGGCTACGACACGGCCATACTGCCAGGCATCTGGCGGAAGAGCGGCGATGGCTCGAGCGAGGTCAGTGAGACGAAGCTGCAGCTCCTGCTGGCGTGCGGCCTTGGGGCGCAGCATGGCGTCCTGCGCAAAGGAGCTGGTGTTGGTGTCCTTGAGGATGATGCGCAGGTCGATTTTGTCGGCTTCCACGGTGAGGAAGGGGTTGTTCCACTGGCTGGGGTCGTGGATGTCAACGTAGAGGCTCTTGGTGGGCAAGGGGATTTGCTCGAGCTCGGCGCGCTGCTGGTCGCGGAGGGTGTTGGCGGCCTGGACGCGATGTTCGATGTTTTCAGCTCTCTGGGCGACGCCGGCGACCTCCTGCTCCTGCTTGTGACAAGCGGTGATGGAGACAGCGAGGAACAGTGCGGCGAGGACAGGAGCCCACGATGCGAAGCGGCGGTTCACAGGGTAAAGAATAGCAGGGCTGCGGAGGCCAAGTGGAGCAGGAGTAGAAGTTACTCGCCCTTCCAGACAGCGGTGCGTTTTTCAAGAAAGGCGCGGGTGCCTTCGGCCTTGTCCGCAGTGGCGCAGAGCGCAGCGAAAAGGGTGGCTTCACGCTCAAGTGCAACGCCGAGGGGAAGATCGAGCCCCTCATCGACGGCGCGCAGGGTTTTACGGACGGCGAGGGGCGCGTTGGCGGCGATTTGGAGGGCGAGGGCTTCGGCGTGGGAGATGAGATCGTCGGCAGGAACAACCTCATCAACGAGGCCGATGCGAAGGGCCTCCTGCGCGGAGAGGATTTCACCGGTGAGAAGGATCCTGAGTGCTGCGCCACGGCCAACGAGACGCGGCAAGCGCTGGGTTCCGCCATAACCCGCGATCAGGCCAAGCTTAACTTCGGGCTGACCGAGGCGCGCGTCGTCTGCTGCGATGCGGAGAGAGCAGGCCATGGCGAGCTCACATCCGCCACCGAGAGCGTAACCGCGAATGCAGGCGATGACGGGCTTGCCAAGGGTTTCAATGAGCCGAAAGACGGCCTGGCCGCGCTGCGAAAAGGCTTTGCCGTCTTCAGCGGAGAGGGTTGCGATCTCGCGAATGTCTGCACCTGCGGCGAAGGCGCGGGTTCCAGTACCGGTGAGCAGGACAACGCGGATGGAGCTGTCGGCTGCGAGCTCGCGGAAAGCAGATTCGAGCTCTGCAACAGTGGCGATATTGAGCGCGTTGTGGACGCTGGGGCGGTTGAGGGTGACGACGGCGAGAGGCGGGCGGAGTTCGACGAGAAGATTCGAGTTATCCATGCGCAGGAAAGCGTAGCAGGTTGGGGCGGAGCACGCACGTGCAATGGACACCACATGGTGAGGTGGATCACATCTTTGCGACCTTGGCGCGGGATAGACTCTGCCGGGTGTGGCAGGGAGGTGCGGAATGGCAGGGACCATTGTGGCGATTGTGGGCAGCTACCGCCGGGACGGCGTGACGGCCCGCGCGGTGGAGGCCATTCTGGACGGCGCGCGAGAGCATGGCGCGGGTACGCAGACGATTTATTTAACCGAAAAGCATATTGAGTTCTGCCGGAATTGCCGGTCATGCACACAGGAGCCTGGTGTGGAACGGGGAAAGTGCGAGCAGCAGGACGCGATGGAGGATATCCTGCGGGAGATTGATGCTGCCGACGGGCTGGTTCTGGGTAGCCCGGTGAACTGCGGCAACGTGACGGCAATCTTCCGGCGCTTTATGGAGCGGCTGCTGTGCTATGCCTACTGGCCATGGGGCCAGCCGGCGCCGAAGTTTCGCATCAAAGAGAGGCGCAAAAGGGCTGTGCTGGTGGCCTCAGCGGCGATGCTGGGGCCGATGATTCCCCTGTTCACCGGAACGAGAACAGCACTGCGGTCGACGGCCCGGACACTGGGAGCGAAGACGGTGGGTTCTGCATGGATTGGGCGAGCGGCAGGCAAGCCTGTGGTGGACTTGAAGACGGGGCAACTGGAACAACTGAGGCGGCTGGGGCACCGGCTGGCTTGAGAACGCTTTCTATCCCCGGTGGCCTGGTGGACCTGCAAAATCTGACTTGATGGATGCGCAAATAAGAAAGGGTGACTGCTTTCGCAGTCACCCAAATAAGAAATCTAAGCCAGTGATTTACAGGCCAATTCAGGAGACAAAGACAGATTAGCCGGAGTAGGGCTGGATGTCTTGAGCCTGAGGAATGAGTTCCGCTTCCATCAAAGGGTGGAGGGAAAAGCCCCACTTCAGGCGAGTGGAATCAAAGGACTTGAGTGCAAATTCAGGCTGCAGAGATTACTGTGGAAGTGCGCGGCCACGCCGGAGGCCAGAGGCAAGCTGCGCTGTGCGCAGACCTTTGGCAATAACCCATACCAATTCGGACGTTGTGAACCCGCAGATTGCCAGGCGGCGAATGGGGCGGGCGGCGATGCGGGCGAGTGCGATTGTGCTGCTGGCTGCGGCCGCAGCAACAGGATGGTCGCTGGAGCCGACGACGCCGCTGGCACAGTATGGGCGACAGTCGTGGGTGATGGAGAATGGGCTGCCGCAGAACACGATTCACGCGCTGGCGCAGACGCCGAATGGATTTATATGGCTGGGCACCGAGGTGGGGCTGGTGCGGTTCGACGGGCACTCGTTCGCGGTGTTCGACCGAAGCTCGACGCCGGCGCTGCCCAGCGGGGACATTCGCTGCCTGCGGGTGAGCCGGAATGGCGCGCTGTGGGTGGGCACGGCAGATGGGCTGGTTCGCTGGAAGAACGGCACGGTAAAGGTGTACGGCGCGGCGGAGGGACTGCCGGGCGAGTCTGTACGCGCGCTGGGGCAGGATGCGAACGGCGGACTGTGGGTGGTGACGGACTCAGGCACGGCTCGCCAGACGGGGGACAGGTTTGTGGCAGCGGGCGGAAGACAACCGGGCGTGGTGATCCGGCAATTGTCGGCGGACGGCGTGAGCGGTGCGTGGACGCAACCAACCGGCGCTGCGGGCGCGGAATTCGAAAAGGCGACAGTAGCGGCAGGAATGGAACCGCAGAATGTGGGCTTTGTGGCAATGCTGGCAGACGGGGGGCTGGCAGTGGCCACTAACAGCAAACTGGCGGTGGTGCGCGCGGG
>JAJXXG010000827.1 GCA_021781255.1 Acidobacteriota bacterium | reverse complement strand
CGCTGGATGTGGATTTCGACCCGGACAAGAGCTGGGACAAGAAGAAGGAAATCTACCGGATTTCAAACAAGATTGTGCGGACGAGCAATGTTACGCAGTCTGCTGTGGGTGACCGGCACGGACGGTGGACAACCACAATTGCTGCGGCGGTACTGATCCTGGAAGAGTAGGGTGCGAACGTAAGAAAATGGAGGCCAATCCCGCACAGGTGGGATTGGCCTTGCTGCATGGAGCAGGCGAAAGGACGGAACGCGGTGGCGGAGAAGCGCACATATAAGGTTGGGCTGGTACAGATGCGCATGGGGTCGGATCCGGAGGCCAATCTTGCCGGAGCGGTGCGCCATATCCGCGAAGCCGCTCGGCTTGGTGCGCAGATTGTCTGCCTGCCGGAGCTATTCCGGGCGCAGTATTTCTGCCAGCGCGAAGATATCCGGCTATTTGACCTCGCTGAGCCAATTCCGGGCCCGTCGACTGAAGTGCTGGGCGAGGTGGCGCGCGAGTCTGGTGTGCTGATTATCGCGTCGCTGTTTGAACGGCGGGCGGCGGGGCTCTACCACAACACTGCAGTGACCCTGGGAGTGGATGGCCAGATTGCGAGCATCTACCGCAAGATGCATATTCCGGATGATCCGCTCTACTACGAGAAGTTTTATTTCACTCCGGGAGATTTGGGCTTCAAGGCTTTGGAAACGGAGTTTGGAACGGTGGGAACGCTGGTGTGCTGGGACCAGTGGTATCCGGAAGGTGCGCGGCTGACGGCACTGAAAGGCGCAGAGGTGCTGTTTTACCCCACGGCGATTGGCTGGCATCCTGCTGAGAAGGACGAGTTTGGCGCAGTACAGTACGATGCGTGGCAGACCATCCAGCGGGCGCATGCAATAGCGAACGGGGTGTACGTCGCAGGCGTTAATCGCGTGGGGCACGAGCGCGGCGACGTGATGGGCAATCGCGCTGAAGGGCCGGGGCTGGAGTTCTGGGGGGGCAGTTTTCTGGCAGATCCGTTTGGCAGGATCGTGGCAAAGGCATCACATGATGCGGAAGAGATCCTCATGGGCGAGATAGATACTGCGCTCATCGAAGATACGCGGCGGAACTGGCCGTTTTTGCGCGACCGGCGCATTGATGCCTATGGGCAGATTACGCAGCGCTATCTGGGAACAGACGGAGACACGAAATAGCGATGAGCGTATGGAAACCTGAAGGTACGCCACGCGCGCAAGGCTACCGCATGCCCGCCGAGTGGGAAGCGCACGAGGCCACCTGGCTGGCCTGGCCGCATAATCGCGAGGATTGGCCGGGTAAGTTTGCACCGATTCCGTGGCTTTATGCCGAGATTGTGCGCATTCTGGCTGCGCATGAGCAGGTGCATATTCTAGTGCAGGACGAAAAGGTTAGAAGCCGTGCGGAAGGGTGTCTGCGGCGGGCCGGGGTTGCACTTGAGAAGGTGGCGTTTCACGCGTGGCCGACAGATCGCGTGTGGACGCGG
This sequence comes from Acidobacteriota bacterium, assembly GCA_021781255.1. Next base: position 2,872 of record JAJXXG010000827.1, on the reverse strand, counting down.
GATTCAGGTCCGATATTTGTGCGCAATGAGGCTGGGGAAATTGGCGTCACGAATTGGCGCTTCAACGCGTGGGCCAAGTATGACGACTGGCGGCGCGATGACTTGCTTCCGGGGCGTGTTGCAAAGCTGCTGCGCGTTCCTGAATGGAAGCCGGTGGTGGAGACGGCGAAAGGCCTGCAGCGCCTGGTGTTGGAAGGCGGTTCAATTGACTGCAACGGGCGTGGCGTGATGCTGACGACGGAGGAGTGCTTGCTGAGCGAGGTGCAGCAGAGGAATCCGGGTGTGAGCCGCGCGCAACTGGAACGGACGTTTCATGATTATCTTGGAGTTGAGCAAGTCATTTGGCTGAACCGCGGCGTGGCGGGCGACGACACGCACGGGCATGTGGACGACATCAGCCGGTTTGTGGGGCCGGAGAGGATTGTGACGGCCGTGGAGACGGACAGGCGCGACGAAAACCATGCGCCTCTCAAGGAAAATCTGGCGCGGCTGAAGGCGGCTCGGACGCAGGCCGGCAAACAGTTCGAGATTGTGGAACTGCCGCTGCCAAGGCCAGTGATTTTTCGTGGGCAGAGATTGCCGGCGAGTTATGCGAATTTCTACGTGGCAAACGGGGTTGTGCTCGTGCCCACCTTTCACGATCCCAATGACCGTGTGGCACTGAATTCGCTTGCTGAGATGTTTCCTGAGCGCGAGGTGATTGGGATTCATTCGGTGGACCTGATCTGGGGACTTGGCGCACTGCACTGCATGACGCAACAGCAGCCCGCTGGCAATACCATCAAGGCAGATGACTGACAAGGAAGCAATGGAGGCCGCGTTGAGCGAGGCACGGACTGCTGCCAAGGCAGGTGAAGTGCCGATTGGCGCGGTTGTGGTGTGCGAAGGCTCGATTGTGGCGCGGGGGCAGAATCGCGTGCTGCGGGATAACGACCCGACGGCGCATGCGGAGATGGTTACCTTGCGCGCAGCGGCTGCAGCCATTGGCAACTATCGGTTGAATGGCTGCACGCTATTCGTCACGCTGGAGCCTTGCGCGATGTGCGCGGGCGCGATGATTCATGCACGACTGGACCGGCTGGTGTATGCAGCGGCGGACCCGAAGGCAGGGGCATGCGGGTCAGTTCTGGGCGTGTTGAACCATCCCAAACTGAACCACCAGATGCAGGTGGAGCAGGGCTCGCTGGCCGATGAGGCTGGCGAGCTGCTTCGTGCGTTCTTTCGCGAGCGGCGTTAGGAAGTGCCTTTCTCGAGTTTGAGCTTGTCATTCGTCACATCGCAGCGTGACCTCCGGATGCGACAATGGCTTCGCAATTACACGGGGTAGTCTGCAACTGGCCTAGGTGGAGCAGCGATGGGCAACGGGAGCAATCCGTTTCAATACTCGTTCACTCTGAGGTGGAACAGCATTTCTACCGGCATCTCGTCTGTGGCGATTATCGCCCACCTGGTGCTTCGTTTCTCGTTCCATGAGACAGGGCTGTTGCCGGTGCTCCCGCTGTGGGTTGCGGTGATTGCGGGCGGCGTTCCGCTGCTCTATGAACTCATCAAGCAACTGCTGCAGCGTCAGTTTGGCTCGGATTTTCTCGCGGGCCTGTCGATCGTGACTGCGACGGTGATGGGGGAGCTTCTGGTGGCCACCATCATTGTGCTGATGCTGTCTGGCGGGCAGGCACTGGAAGAGTTTGCGACGAAACGTGCTTCAGCCGTTCTGACGGAGTTGGCCAAGCGCATGCCGAGCATTGCACATCGCGTGGTGGGAGGGATTGCGAAAGACATCGCGGTGGCCGAGGTTGCCGTCGGTGACCATCTAATTGTGCATCCGCATGAGATCTGTCCGGTGGATGGAACCGTTGTTTCCGGATCGGGCACGATGGATGAATCGTTCCTGACTGGCGAGCCATTCCGGATTCGAAAGATTGCGGGTTCGCAGGTGATCTCCGGTGCGCTAAATGAAGATGAGGCGCTCACAATCATCGCAGAGAAGCAGGCGATCGATTCCAGGTATGCACGCATTATGGACGTGATGCGAAGTGCAGAGAAGAACCCGCCGCAAATCCGGCGTCTCGCTGACCGGCTGGGCGCCATTTATACACCGGTCGCAGTGGTTGTGGCGCTGGCGGGATGGTGGCTGAGCGGAGACCCCAACCGCTTTCTCGGTGTCATTGTGATCGCCACTCCATGCCCCCTGTTATTGGCGATTCCAGTGGCGATTATTGGTTCCATCTCGCTGGCTGCGCGACACGGCATTGTGATCAAGAAGCCTGTGGTGCTGGAGCAAGTGGGCGAGGTGCAGACGATGATGTTCGACAAGACTGGCACGCTGACGCACGGCGAGCCCGTGGTGACGGAAGTGCTGTGCTTTGCCGGCGAGGACGAAGCGAGTGTACTGCGTAAAGCCGCCAGCCTTGAGCAGTACTCCAAACATCCGTTGGCCGGCGCAATTTTACGCGCTGCAGAAGAGCGGAAGATTGTGCTCGGCGAAGTGGAGAACATCAGCGAGAGACCGGGGCAGGGGCTTTCAGGTCACGTGGCGGGTGAGAGGGTTCTGGTAACAGGGAGACGCAAGCTGACACCGGCGATGGCTACGGAACTACCGGAGATTGCGTCCGGTATGGAGTGCGTGATTGTCGCGAGCAATCGCGTGGTGGGCCTGCTGCGATTCCATGACCGGCCGCGGCAGGAGGGCAAGCCATTCATCAGCCATCTGCGGTCGAGGCACAACGTGACGAAACTGATGATTCTGTCTGGCGACCGTGATGCGGAGGTGCAACACCTGGCAAGGATTGTGGGCATCGGCGATGTGCGCGCAAGCCTGGAACCGGAAGAGAAGCTGCAGATTGTGCGGACGGAGACGGAGAAGGCGCCGACG
>JAJXXG010000991.1 GCA_021781255.1 Acidobacteriota bacterium | reverse complement strand
TATCAGCTGGCCGGCGGGAAATGCCGCGAGGCCGTGGATACCTATGCGCATGCGAGCGGCGCCGAATTTGAGGATGTTGTTGCGAGTGCGAAGCAATATATGGCGCAGGGCTGGCGCAATGTGCGTGTGCAGGTGGGGCTGCCAGGTATGGCCGGGTACGGATCATCGCACAGCGGCAAGAACGACGTGCAGCCGCTGCACGACAAGCCACTGTACGAGCCGGCTTACGATATGCGGAGGTCACTGAAACTGCTGGAGATTTGCCGCAGGGAACTGGGCGACGAGGTGGAGCTGCTGCACGATATGCACGAGCGGCTGACACCGAACCAGGCGGTGCAGTTCTGCAAGGATGCCGAGCCGTTCCGGATGTTCTTTCTGGAGGACCCGCTCTCGCCGGAGGATCTTGAATACTTCAAGCAGATCAGGCAGAACTGCGCGACGCCGATTGCGATGGGCGAGCTATTCAACAGTCCGCACGAGTGGCAGCCGCTGATTGAACAAAACCTGATCGACTATATTCGCGTGCATCTGTCCGAGGCGGGAGGATTCAGCCCGTCGCGCAAGATTGCGATTCTGGCCGAGCAGTTTGGCGTCAAGACCGCGTGGCATGGGCCAGGGGATGTTTCGCCGGTTGGACATGCGGCCAACGTGACGCTCGATATCGTCAGCTACAACTTCGGCATTCAGGAGTACACGCCGTTCAACGAGCGGACGCAGGCGATCTTCCAGGGGTGTCCGGTGATGAAAGACGGCTACCTGTGGGTGAATGAGAATCCAGGGTGGGGGATCGAGATTGACGAAAAAGAAGCAGCCAAAGCACCGTTCACCGCGAGCCCGCTGAATGGCGGCTGGGGCGAGATACGGTTACGCGACGGCACGGTGATCAAGCAATAGTGTCAGTGCGCATCGGGACAACAGTGCGGAATCAGGTGCGCGCGGGCAGGCGCTGGCGCAGATGAATGAGCGTTACGAGCAGCATGTCGATCTCCGCCTGGGTACGCAGATAGTAGCCGGCATGGGAGCGCAGCTTGCGGCCGACGCGCACGGCGACGATGTTGCCATCGAGGGCAAAAGCGTCTTCGTCGTTGTCGTCGTCGCCGGCATAGAGGACCCAGGTGCAACGCAGGCGATCGCGCTCCGCGGCCAGTGCGTCTCCTTTGTTGGGGGCTCCATCCGCAACCACGTTGACGACCAGCTTGCCGCCGAAGACGCGCGTGCGAGGCAAGGTATGAGCGTGCGCGAGGATGCGTCGGCGCACCTCCGCTTTGTTGGCGCAAAGGCGGTAGTGTACGGCCAGGGACAAGCCCTTATCCTCAATCCACATGCCGGGAATGGAACTCAAGCCGGCTTTCAGGGCGGTTTTCCAGTGCTCGATGGGAGAACGCCCTGCGGGGGTTTCGCTGCATTCAGCGCCGTGATTGCCGATGACCCGCATTACCGGCAGATCGGTTAGTTTTTTCAGAACATCCTCGCGGGCGCGGCCTGAGACAACGATGCAGGGATAGAGCGAAGCCAGGCGGCTCATCAACGTGCGAGTGCGGGTACGCATGGCGGCGCGCTCGGGTTTGTCGACGATGGGAGCCAGTGTTCCGTCGAAATCGAAGGCACACAGAGTGCGCTCGCGGGCGAGAAGTTCGACGACCGGCAGAGAAACTTTGGAGAGGATATACTTCATGGTCAGACGGCAGTACCCATGCTGTTGCGTTCAGAGATGCGTCCGGCCACGCGCTCCTGGTCGCGCAGGCGTGCCGCATCCACCAACATGGTGCCCGCCCAGCGATACACATTGAACTGTACCAGGAGGGCACGCATCGAGCGCATGCGGTCGTGTTGCTCGCCGGCGGACATGGTGAGGGCGGTGGCCAGCGCCTCGCTGCTGCCTTCCAGGTCATAGGGATTCACGATGAGCGCTTCGGTCATCTCGCGCGCTGCGCCTGTAAACTCGCTGAGCACCAGCACGCCTTTCAGGTCGGTACGCGCGGCCACGAACTCTTTGGCGACCAGATTCATGCCATCGTGCAGGCTGCTGACGTAGCATAAATCGGCGGCGCGGTAATAACGAAAAACTTCAGGAGGTTCGTGGTGTGCGCGGAGCAGGATAATGGGCTTGTAGTCTGCGCCGCCAAAGCGCAGATTGATGCGCTTGGCCAGGTTTTCAACCGTTTCATTCAGCTCCTGGTAGCGAGCAATCTTGGTGCGGCTGGGCGCCGCCAGTTGGACAAAGCTGAAGCGGCCACGAAACTCCGGATGCCGCTCCAGCAGTATCTCTACCGCTAGCATGCGCTCCTCGACGCCTTTGGTGTAATCAAGGCGATCGATGCCTATGCCGAGCAGCGCATCGGGTTTTAACTGCAGGTCACGCCAGACCTGAGCGCGACATTCCTCAGGAGGGGGTGCGGATTCGACCCATCGCACTGGCCATTCCAGCGCAATGGGGTAAGGGCGCACCAGGGTACGATGTCCGCGCATGACAACAGCATTTTGCTCGCGGTCGCGACGCGTTTCCAGATAGCGGTCCACAGAATCAAGAAAGTTGTTGCAGTGAAGCTGAGTGTGGAAGCCGAGGATGCTGCTGCCCAGCAGGCCTTCCAGAATCTCGTTGCGCCATGGGCAGATGCCCATGCGTTCGTCGTTGGGCCAGGGGATGTGCCAGAAGACAATGACGGTGGCGGCGGGAAGACGCTTGCGGATCATGGCCGGAGCGAGGGCGAAGTGATAGTCCTGCACCAGGATGATGGGATCTTTGGAATCAACCTCACTGCACACGGCGTCAGCAAATTTCTGATTAACGGCGCGGTACTGCCGCCAGTCCTCGGCACGGAAGATGGGCCTGGCATGAGCTACGTGGCAAAGCGGCCAGAGCCCTTCATTGGAGAAGCCGTAGTAGTAGCCCTGCTGTTCTTCTTCCGTAAGCCAGACACGTCGGATGTAATAGGATTCCTCACCGGGCGGCACGCGGACATGGTCATTTTGGTCCACGGTATCGCGGTCTGCGCTCCCGCTTCCATGAGCCACCCAAACTCCCGAACAGGCGCGCATGATGGGTTGCAGCGCGGTGACCAGGCCGCTGGCCGGATGCCGCACTTCTATCGAGCCATCAGACTTGTACTGATGAACGTAAGGCTCGCGGTTGGCGAGAATAACAACTTTCTCTCCGTGCAGGTAGCGGTTGAGCGTCTGCTTGAGGCGCACTGCGGACCAAAGACCAGGCGCGTCTTCACGCTCATTGGCCATGCGCCCGACCAATTCGCGCATATCGCTCAGGATGGGTTGAAATTCGCGGCTCTGCTTGCCCCCTCCATGCAATAGATTGCGCACCTCGAGACTCCACTCGTGGCGCGCACGCCGGGTGACCAGAACCGGAATGCCGAATGCCAGGATTGACAGCAATCCGAAGACTACCAGCAGAAAGATCTGCGCCTCGTTCTCACGCCGTTCGATGTAGCTGAGATCATGAACCAGAATGGCGTAGCCGAGCTGGTTGCCCTGGACTGCAATGGGCATGACGCTTACCAGTACACGACCGGTGGGAAGCATGGCGACAGTGCTCCAGGCGCGCAAAGTCTGCTGCGCATTATGGCTGGTTCGCTCGGCGACTCGCACGCGCGGTCCCACTTCTAGGCAGCTGAACTCGTCAGGGAATCCGGGAGTAATGGCGCGGGTGGCGAAATCGGCATCGCAGGCGGCTACGGCAATGACGCGCTCATCCGCAGCCAGGGCTCCAAGTTGCGTCTTGAGATCTGCAGGATCGTTCCATGCGTCAGCAAGCGCCAGTTGTGCGCCAGTAAGCACCAATTGCGCGCGCGATTCGACATCGCGCTCAAACCATTCACGCACAGTAGCCTGCACTACGCCGGAGGCCGCCCACGTCAGCAAAGCCAATCCCACGATCAGAACGAGGATCAGTCGCGCAACTCGTGTCATACTTCTTTTGATGCATAGTATCGGCAAAAGGGCTTCCCCGCATGCGGCTTGAAGATCTAGGGTTGATCGGAAATTGTCAGTATTCCGCACTGGTTCACAACAGTGGCGAGATTGTCTGGTGCTGTCTTCCGCGCTTCGATTCCGAGCCAGTGTTTTCGACTCTGCTGGATAGCCGGGAAGGCGGAACCTTTCGTATCGGTCCTGCCGGCGGTGAGGCCGGAACACAGAAATACCGGCCCAATACCAACATCCTCGAGACTACCTTTCACACCGCGACGGGATCGTTCAAAGTAATTGATTTCGCACCGCGCTTCATGTATTCCGATCGCGCCTTCAGGCCTACACAGATGATGCGCATTATCGAGCCGCTAGAGGGTACACCGCGCATCTCAGTAGTCTGCGAACCACGACTTGGGTGGTCCAAAGAAAAGCCGCAG
>JAJXXG010000573.1 GCA_021781255.1 Acidobacteriota bacterium | reverse complement strand
TTCCGCACCAGCCCTGATCCTGCGTCCAAGCCGAATCATTGGCTGCTTCAGGGGCAAGAGTTTCACACCCCCCTGTGGGGCCATCTTTCGCTGCTTCATCTGACACATAACTTTCTCCTGCCTGATTACGCCGACTACGGCAACACTGCAGCGGCCAGCCTCTTTCCCACCAATGCTGACGTGGAAGATCTCGTACACAAACAGGGAGGTCTTGTCGGCTACGCACATCCATTCGACATCGTGATTGATCCTTTCCAGGATCCCACGCTCACCCACGGCCAAAAGCTCGACGAAGCACTCGAGCTGCCTGTTGACGTTGCGCTCGGCAAGGTGGAATACCTCGAGGTCATGGGCTTCAGCGATCATCGAATGACTGCCTCGGTCTGGTATCGCCTGCTGAATTGTGGATTTCATCTGCCTGCCGGCTCAGGCTCTGACACAATGGCCAACTACGCATCACTGCGTGGGCCCGTAGGCCTCACGCGCGTCTTCGCCAGCATTCCCAAGAATGCCTCAAACCCTGCGCCGTTCCTCGATGCACTCAAGCATGGCCGCACGTTCGACACCAACGGTCCTCTGCTGGGCTTCACGCTTGGAGGCAAGGCTATTGGCGACAACCTGCGGCTTTCTGCGGGGGCGCATAGCGTTCCATTCACCGCGCGGCTTCGGTCCTTTGTACCTATCAACCACCTGGAACTTGTCTGCAATGGAAAAGTGGTGCGCGATCTTACGCCCAAAGGCAACAGGCAATCAGCGGACGTTAAGGGCACGATATCGCTGGCTCAAACCGGCTGGTGTGTCCTCCGTGCTTCCAGTGACGGCCCTGAAAACCCCGTCTTTGACGATTACATCTACGCCACCACGAGCCCGATCTATGTAAAGGTTGCTGGCTCCACGCAACACCCGGCGGCAGATGCTGCATTTTTCGTAGCCTGGATTGACCGTCTGATAGATAAAGTGAAGGTGAACTCAGACTGGAATACCCCTGAGGAGAAGGCTTCAGTCCTGCGAACATTGGGTGAGGCCCGGCAAATTTATATCAACTTGAAGAATTGATTCATGGCGGCGATTGCCTGACCATGCATGATCGAGCAGCGCATATCTTGTGCAAATTGAATTGTTTGCGCAATAATGCGAAATATTCTGGAGGCTGAATGGCGGAGTGGCTCAGCGTGGCCGACGCTGTCGCGGCAAACATCCGCGACGGTGACACCGTGGCAATGGAAGGGTTCACGCACCTTATCCCCTTTGCCGCTGGGCATGAGGTTATTCGCCAGAGGCGCAGGAACCTTTCGCTAATCAGGATGACTCCGGACCTTATCTACGACCAGTTAATCGGTGCGGGTTGCGCGAGGAAACTCACGTTTTCATGGGGAGGGAATCCCGGTGTGGGCTCGCTGCATCGTTTCCGCGATGCAGTGGAAAACGATTGGCCAGGGCCGCTGGAGATTGAAGAGCGAAGCCATAGCGATCTGGCGAATGCGTACGTAGCAGGTGCATCAAATCTTCCCTTTGCTGTTCTGCGCGGGTACGCAGGTTCGGACTTCATGCGGGTAAACGACAGGATTCGCACTGTGACATGTCCATTCACGGGTGAAGTGCTCGCCGCCACGCCGTCGGTGCGACCGGATGTTACGGTCATCCATGCCCAGAAGGCCGACTGGAAGGGAAACGTGCTTCTATGGGGCATTCTCGGCGTGCAGAAGGAAGCGGCACTCGCTGCAAAGCGGGTAATCGTGACGGTGGAAGAGCGTGTACGCTCCCTGGATGCACCAGCGAATGCCTGTGTCCTGCCGTCCTGGGTAATCCACGCGGTGTGCGAAGTACCACGCGGTGCTACTCCGTCGTATGCACATGGCTACTACGAACGCGACAATGTCTTTTATCGTGCCTGGGACCATATCTCACGTGATCGAGAACAATTCACAGCATGGATCGACCGCTACGTGATCAACACCGAGAACTTTGCGCAATATCTGAGTCTGCAGAGTGAAACAAAGGATCAGGCGGTGCGCCTATGAGTGAACCCTATTCTGCGGAGGAAATGATGACGGTGGCCGCAGCGCGAATGCTGCGTAACGGTGCCGTCTGCTTTGTGGGCATCGGGCTTCCCTCGACCGCCGCGAACCTGGCGCGTCTGACACACGCACCGGACGCCGTTCTGGTGTATGAATCAGGACCAATCGGCGCCAAGCCTCCAGTGCTCCCTCTCTCCATCGGTGACGGAAATCTCGCGGAAACTGCGGATACCGTTGTTTCGACTCCGGAGATTTTTCGCTACTGGCTGCAGGGCGGGCGTGTTGATGTAGGTTTTCTGGGAGCTGCGCAACTGGATCGCTTTGCAAACATTAATACAACAGTTGTGGGGCCCTACGAAAAGCCAAAGGTGCGACTGCCCGGAGCAGGTGGTGCTCCGGAGATTAGTTCTTCGGCAAAGGAAGTGTTGATTGTGGTCAAGCAATCGAAGCGCACATTTGTAGAGAAGCTTGATTTTGTCACGTCGGTCGGATTTCTAAGGGGTGGTGACTCGCGGGAGAGAGCAGGTCTCTCGGGAAGCGGACCAGTCGGAGTCATTACAGACCTGTGCATTCTGCGACCAGATGCTGTGACGCGCGAACTGAAGGTATCAAGCATCCATCCAGGCGTTGACCGAAAGACGATCTCTGCGAATTCAGGCTGGCAGATTCAATTTGAAGAGAATTGCGGTGAAACGGAACCTCCTACGGCGGATCAGTTGCGGGTGCTTCGCGACTTGAAAGCTTGCACGGCTGCTGCGCACGGTGTTCAGGAGCAACCTGCATGAGATCTGCCTTCATTTGCGATGCCATACGAACACCCATCGGGCGTTACGGGGGAGCGCTCGCATCAGTTCGCACTGATGATCTTGCTGCGGTGCCAATCCGCGAACTTTTGCGGCGAAATCCGAAGGCAGACTGGAGCGCACTGGATGATGTAATCCTGGGTTGCGCCAATCAGGCTGGGGAAGACAACCGCAATGTTGCGCGCATGGCGCTGTTATTGGCAGGACTCCCTGACCTGGTTCCTGGCTCGACAGTAAACAGGCTGTGCGGATCTGGAATGGATGCAGTGAGCGTAGCTGCGCGGGCGGTTGCGTGCGGAGAGGCAGACTTTGTGATTGCCGGCGGAGTCGAATCCATGTCGCGTGCGCCTTTTGTCATGGGCAAAGCCACATCCGCATATCAGCGCACGGCGGAAGTGCACGATACCACGATTGGATGGAGGTTCGTGAATCCGCGCATGCGCGAAATATACGGAACCGACACAATGCCAGAGACTGGCGAGAACGTGGCGCGTGAGTGCTCTGTTTCACGCGAGGCACAGGACGCATTTGCGTGGCGTAGCCAGATGCGAACATCACGCGCAACGAAAGATGGTTTTTTTGCAGAAGAGATTGTACCTGTTGTTCTCGCCAGCAAGAAGGATACGATCACGGTTTCTCACGACGAGCATCCTCGCCCAGACACAACTCCTGAAAAACTTGCTGCCCTCAAGCCTCTATTTCCGGGAGGGACAATCACCGCCGGCAATGCCTCTGGCATAAACGATGGGGCGGCTGCCATGATTATCGCTTCAGAAGACGCCATCGCAAGACATGGATTGCAGCCGCGCGCTCGCGTGCTGGGAACAGCAGTCGCAGGTGTACCTCCGCGCGTGATGGGTCTCGGGCCAGTTCCGGCAACCAAAAAGCTGTTGGCGCGACTGCATAGGAGCATTGGTGATTTCGACTGGATTCAGCTCAATGAAGCATTCGCAAGTCAGTCGCTTGCGTGCCTCCACCAATTCGGCTTACCTGAGGACGCGGAGCACGTGAACACGACAGGAGGAGCCATTGCATTGGGTCATCCGCTAGGAATGAGCGGTGCACGACTTGTTATGACGGCGACGCATCAATTGGAACGATTCGGCGGAAATCTTGCGCTGGCAACTATGTGCATCGGCGTGGGCCAGGGTATCGCAATGGCAATCGAGCGCGTTTAGGCACGACCGGAATCCGACCCGCAGGCCTTTTCTGCACCGCGAGTCGAACTGGCCGCAAATCGCCGATAGTAGGCCAACAACAAGGTTGAAAATCTCTTGTTGCTTATACTTTCCGGACTCCCCTTGTTCCCAGAATCTGTTGGGCAGCAAGAGCTGGCAGACCAATGCATGCAGGGACTCAGTGGTTATTTTGAGTTGTTGAAGGATTTGGAGGCGCGGGCCGGGATCGAACCGGCGCATAAAGGTTTTGCAGACCTCTCCCTTACCACTTGGGTACCGCGCCTTGGCAGGGCCGCCTGAAATGTATTTGCGATACGCTCCATTCCGCCGTAGCCAACCCGGCTGGCGCCGGAGGGCGAATTGGA
>JAJXXG010000726.1 GCA_021781255.1 Acidobacteriota bacterium | reverse complement strand
GATTATGAACTCTCAAGGCTTGTTTCGTACACGGGGAATAAGCCATGGACAGAGGCGCCACTGACATACCGGGAGATCGGCTGGCCGAACGAGCAGGTAAGAGCCGATGAGAATTGGGCTGCTTTTGTCGATGAAAATGGGTGGGGACTTGGCGTCTATTTTCCGGGAACCAGCGCTGTTACAGCGTATCGTTATCGGCCGACGAAGAACCCGATGACGGGACCAGATGGCGACGCCTGCTCCTATCTGGCGCCTATACAGAGACTCACCATCCTGCCAGGTTTTACTTACTCGTACGACGTTGGATTAACCATCGGAACCAGTTCAGAAATCCGAAGAGAATTCTACGGACTACACGAAAATCGAGAAATACAGCCTGGCACTATTCTGCTCCATGACGCGCCTGCACGCGAGCACAGTTGATCCGAAACTGTGTTGTGGCCAAATTGTAGACGGCCGATTCGATTGCTCGGAACTGGGCGCGCCAATAGTGGTGGCATTCTTAAGCAGTTGGAAAGGGTGCGTTTTGATTTCTCACCGGCACCAGAACCGGCACCGTTAGAAAAACTTTCTTACAGCGTGAGCGGATTGATTGCCACTAAATTCAGTGGGCAAAGTGGCGACGATTGCCTGCTTTTGCAGGTCGCCCGCCTATGCCTGGGGTGGGGCCGGAGTCAACCCATGGCGGAGCATGGATTGATTCTTGGCGAGGCCGATCAACGGTGGCGGCGAGCGCGGAGAGACGGATGGCGTGATGCTTGTCCCATGTGACGTAAAGAAAGATGGTGAGAAGGGCGTAGAAGGGAGCGGAGCCAAAGGCGCCTGCAAAAGAAAACAGGTGCGTGAAGACAGGAGTCCTGTGCCCGGCAAGGAACTCCACAAACTGCAGGTTGAAATGCGGATGGATCATCGTTGTGAATCTGACTCGTGCGATGAGCCTTGCGAGGGATTCTCGCAAGTATTCGCGATGTTCCAGTTGATGTAGACAGCGTTGCCGATGAGCCATAGCTGGCCACTGGGGCCGGTGACCTGAGCGCGAAACCAATGGCGCCGGCCCTCGCTGCTCCAGGGCAAGAGAATCGTCTGGTCATCCGCAGAAACGTCGCTGTTGGTGGAAGGCTTGATTTCATTGCCGTCTTCAATCCAGTGGAGCGATGCGCCGGCTGCGGCGATCACATGCGCCTCAAAATATACGGGGCCTCCCTGTGCTACCTGTAAGAGGTCGCCCGCGTGAACGGTCTTGCCGGCAGATTGCGCGGTCACGTCGAGGATGCGATCACGGGTTCCCGCAACATCAATAAAGACGTGGCCGGCGCGGATACCGTCGAGGATTGCGGGCGTGGAGAGGTTCTCGCCGTAGACGACAGTGGTGGGGCTACCGATGGAGCCAACCTGATTGAGCGGCAGCATGGGACGGTGATTGTCGCTGCCGCCGATGCCAGTGAGATGGCAGCCGCGATTCAGTTGCCGGTTCCAGAAAGGGAGTTCGGAAATGCCGTATCGTTCGTCGCCGCCATTGACGGCTTCAACGCCGGTAAGTAAATGCATATCGACGGGTGTTGAGGGCGTCCACCCGCAGCCCATGCAGATCTCTCCAGTAGGTGAGTCGGGATGGTTGATCGAGGTGATGGCGCCGACGCGATTAGCAGCGCGCAGAAGAGCATTCATATCGGGCACGGTCTTGCCGTCGAGACGGAAATCGACGAAGTCGGTGCTGCCGATAAAGTTGATGTGGCCCTGGAAAGTGGTGATTTCGCGGCCGGGGATCAGCAACAGCTTGTCGAAGTAAGGCTGCAGTTCGCGCATCGCGTCGTATTGCGAGCTGGCATTGTGGTCAGTGACGGCGATGAAGTCGAGGTCACGACGGGCAGCAGCATCGATGGTGAAGAAGACGGGACAGGGGACCATTTTGCCGGATTGGCTTGGACACTGGCCGTCGCTGTGCGCGGTGTGCATATGGAGATCGCCGCGAAACCAGGCTGGGCCTGCGCGCAGAGGCTCGCGAAGGATCGCAGGCTCGGCGGAGACCGCGCCGGTCTGCGAAAGATAAACGTGAATGGTGTAGTGCGAATCAACGGAAGCGCGGATGTTGGGCGCCCCGATCAAAACATTCCAGGTTCCCTGAGGGATGGCGCCCGGCAGACAGGACGGAGTGGCGTCCATGAGACCGATGGTGAGTGTGGACTTGTTGCCGCCGCTCCAGCAACGAAGGCCGGAGGGATCTAGGATTCCGAGGTCGAGGGCGGTGTGTTGACCGCGAGCAGTGTACTCGAAGGTGATGGTGACGCGCTCAGTGCCTGTCGGAACGGAAAAGGGGACTTTGATATAGCTGTGATTCTGCGATCCGCGGACGTTACCTTCAAGAACGAGGCCGCCATCAGAGGCGTGGGCGACTGGAGAAGTTTTTTGCGCAATCGCGCCGGCAGCCAAAGAGCAAACAAGCAATAGAAGCGCAAGGGATGCCGACTGAAAAGCATTTTCTGACAAGAATGACGCACGATTCTGCATTGGGAGCATGTCTTTCTGCCTGCGGAGGAGCGCTGTCACTATAGTTAGTCTAGTTGGAATGTTCTGACACAATGCAAAGAAATGCCTGCATCCGGTGCGGACGTTGCGCCGGATGCAGGGTTGATCTGAGCCGAACAGGAGGGGGCTCAGGATTTTAGAAGAACAACTTGAGAGCAAGCTGCAGGGTACGCGCGCCGTTGTTTTCGTTGCTGTTCTTGGTGCTTCCAATCACGCTGAAACCCGCTGCCGTAAAATTGAAATTGCCCGGCTGCGAGAAGGGCGGCGTATTGCTGAGGTTGAAGGCCTCAGCGCGGAATTGCAGATACGCTGACTCGGTAAAATTGAAGTCCTTCAGCAGCGAGGCATCGAGGTTGGTGAAGTGCGGTCCGCGCGCCTGTTGGGGTTTTCCGCCCAGCGGAGAGTAGTCAAGCTGGCCGACCGTGGTAGCCAAAGGCGGCAAGGCAAAGGCGCTGTTGTTAAGCCATTGCGTATAGTTATGCGGACCGCCATAGATAGCTTGGCCGGCAACCTTGTTGTCAACGCAGCCAAAGTCGGCGGATGTGGACTGATAGCAGGTGATGGTGAACGGCTGGCCGCTCTGGAAGGTGTAGAAACCGTTGAACTCCCAGCCGCCCAGGAGGACGTCTACCGCCTTGTTCACGCTGGCCCCGAACTGGTGCCCGCGGCCAAATGGCAGATCGTAGGTAGCAGCAACGTGCCACAGATTCGTGGCATCTGTGTCGCAAAGGCCGTAATCGCCTTTGATGCCGAATTCTGGCAGCCACTCTGCACGGTAACCTTGATTGTATTGCGAGGCCTGGGTGTGCTGATCGCTCATGCATTTGCTCCAGGTGTAATTGCCGAGCAGCAACAGGCCATAACTCATCTGATGCTGATACGTGACCTGCATCGAGTTATAGCTCGAATCCGCGTTGGTGCTTTCATAGGTGGCGTTGCGTCCGAACAGGGGATATGGAATTGTTGTTTGTACCAGGCTTGATTGGTTGTTAGGAATGATCTGGTTGTTGCTGTTGTTGTATCCCAAATTGTCGAGATGACGGCCCTGCGTGCCCACGTAACCGGCCTGGATGGCATCGTGGTTTGTGAACTGATCCTCGATGGTGAGATTCTCGGTTTGAATGAGGGGCGTCTGGTAGCTGTATTGGCGTCCGTAAAGATTCAATCCGAGGTAGTTTGGATTCGCCAATGGGCTAGGGCTTTGCAGGACTGTCGGATTGTTGAAATTGAACTGCGTGAAAGCGTACTCCATGGTTGCCGGCTGGCCTGGGGAACCAACCAGAAGCGGGTGATTGGAGTCGGCTGCGGGAATCGTCTGCGTGTAGACGAATGGGTAATTTGTGCCGAGCGTGCCGCCGTAGCCGAGATTGCCCAATGCGCCGTACGCAGTGCCGAAGCCTCCGCGCACCACCAAGGACGGCCGCAGACGATATGCGAATCCAACGCGGGGCGCGAAGTTGGATTTCTGCGCATTGCCCAGTGCTGAGTTCGAGATACAGGAGATGTTGATATTGCTGGCTGCGGCGACGGTGTTGAAGATTGAGGCGCGCGCCACCTGGCAGCCCTGATTCGACATGTAGTAGGTGCCGCTGGGTCCATTGCCGCCGCTCGGAATGAAGTTGGCCTGGAATCCGCGCGTTTCGGCGTAAGGAGTGAAGTAGTCCCAACGAACGCCGAGGTTCAGTGTAAGTCTGGTGTTCACCTTCCAGTCGTCCTGGAAATAGGCGCCAATGTACCAGCGGTGGTCGTCGGTGGCGGCGATGTTCGAACCGGAGAAGCCGTTCTGGCCGCCGACCTGGTTGACTGTTGAAACTCCGGGGAAGGCGCCGATTAATGAG
>JAJXXG010000103.1 GCA_021781255.1 Acidobacteriota bacterium | reverse complement strand
GGCTGCTTTCTATCAGGTAGAGGCCGTGGTGTCTGGCCATCAACCGCAAGATGATCGCGGGTATTACAGGGCTGATTTCCCGGTATTGCGCCGTTTAGGGGCTGATGGATCAGAGTGTCGAGCCAACTCTTGTACGCTCTTCTCAATGGTGAAAACAGCGTGGACAGGGACACGCCGATGGTCGTTGACGCCTTCTGTATGTTCTGAAAGCTCAGATTGCTCTCACCGAGTTCAATCGTCCCCATGAACGCCAAGCGTATCCCACAGGCGTCCGCATAGCCCTCCTGCGAATAGCCGCGGTCAGTATGCAATTCCCTGATTCTTCAGCTCAAATCCTTCAGGAACCTACTAGTCTGTTTCCGCGTCGCTCGCACCCGTATAAGCTTGCCAATACGAATCGCCATCAACCAACTCGCCAGTCTCACACCATTTTTCATACACGTCCCCGAAGAATAGTTCCCAAAACTCCCTTTGCTTATCACTGTCTTCGAGGCTGCGGTCTGCAACTTTGAATAGTCCATCGCTCTCGGGCCCCTGAGTCCAGGTATAGAGGTCCACCTTGATCCGGCCTCGATCGCGCTTGCAGAAGAGAGTCGAGCGGTGAAACGCTGGCGGAAACAAAACCGAGCTTTCGGTAATGCGTGGCCGATAGAGCTTAACAGTGGGTGCGTTCGGGTCGGGGGCGATTGATCGCATCATCTTCCAGAACTTCACCACTGTGCGCCACACATCACGATGCTGCTGAGTGAGGGTAGCCGAATACACGTCCCTGGCCTGGGTTGCCGATTCCAAGGGGTAAGGGAAGAAAATCGCCATTCCTAAGGATTTCTCAAACGCCTCTCTTAACGCCTCTTCGTCCTCTGGAAACAGATCTGGCCTGACGCGGCCCGTGAAGCAGCTCGCGATGAGACCTTGCCCTGGTGGCGAAGCGAGCTCACGAAAGATATCAGCTGCGGACGAAGGCAACACACCGACCGAAAAGCTGTGCTTCAATTCAGGCATGGGAAGGCTGAGCAACTCGCTTATCACCTGAAATTCGTCCGGCGTTGGAATTAGCTGCCCCGATTCCCAGAGGCTCACCTTCTTTTGTGCGTAACCCGCTGAAATTGTTAAATGTTTTTTCTCTGGGAATCGAGATCTTAGCGTATTGGCAACCTCCGACCCGAAGGCTTCTTGAGTTGAAAACTTCGATTTTCTTGCACGGATTAAGATCTCGTTCGCCAATCCGACCTCCTTTCCCAAACCGGTAATGATACCAGAACACCGTGCTTAGAGCGGAAAAATATCTTGATTTCCCGTATTTACGGTATATTATCGCGTTAATACGCTTTTCAGTCCGTTTGGGGTCCATTGGGAGCTTTGGATTGGAGGCAACGGATGGAAATTCAGAATCGTATCGAGTGCCTACTGAGAATCACCGAAGGGCAGGATGCCACCTCACAGAAGCAGATCGCTGACTTCCTCGCCAAATTGCCAAAGGCATCTCGCGAAGCAATCTTAGAACTCTGCATAAACGACTCAGAATCAGGGCCTTCCAAGTTGCTTCGGCTAGCGGGAATGAATGCCGAGATGCTCAATGCGATGGGCATTCCGACAGAAGAGCCGCCGAAGGGTTTTGCAGATTCGATCGAAGATTTCGTGGCTCCGGCGAAGATGAAAGCGGCGGAAGCAAAGATCTTCATGGAGGAGTTGGCAGAGCTTCGCCATTTCTTTCTGGACAACATCCTCAGCCCATTAAGAGCATTGCTTGCGAAAGGACGGAGAAACAATGTTTGAAACCTGGACATTCTACGTCGTGAGTTCCACTCTGTGCGGCTTTGTAGCCGCGTTTATCGCGAAACTCAAGGGGCGCCCCCCGATGCCGTGGTTCGTCATCGGCTTGGTGCTGAACATCGCGGTTCTGGCCGTGATCTTCGCTGTGGAGCGCCGGCGGAAGCAGCGCTGCCTCAGCCGAGCCGGATCCGATTAACTTCGGGCTCGGCTTAAGGAGGGAGGTTTAACATGCGGGATATTGCGGAAAATCTTGAAAAGGCTTCGGGCGGTTTCCTGAACACCTTGAAGCGCGCGCCCGGATGGATCAAAACTATCCTGCTCGTTCTGGGCAGCGCTGGCACAGTTCTCCTGGTTCTCTCGGTCGTCGGAGCGAATATGCTCCGCAACTTTTTCGAAAACGCGCTGCTGAACACGGGCGGTTTCGACAACGTGTACCTCCTCCGAGCGTCAGCTTTCGCGGTGGCAATGTTCACTGTGGTAATGCTCCCGATCGTAATAGGGCAATGGCTCCTTTTCCGCCACGGGTCCGCAGCGACCTTAACCACCCTGCTCTATTGCGGCTGGATGATAACTTTAGGCCTGCTTTCATCAAGTAACCGAACCGAGTTCTTCAATCCTCTTACGGGCACTCCTCGATGCAACTTCTACCATGATGCAAATGGGATAATCGAGTTCCTGCCCCAGAGCTTCACAACCCATCCGGTTCTCGGTGTACCACTGAAGCCGGTGACGCCGGAAGTTATGCTCATGTGGGAGCAACAGCATCCAGGTCAATCGCCAGTATGTAGATGGCCCCCTGAAAGCATCAACAGCAAATCGGAGGCAAAGACGAATACCGCAAGCGCCGCCGAAAGGCCGGTTACTACGCCTGGACAATCTGCTCAGGCTTCATCTGGATTACAGACAAAAGATAAAGACTACTATTGGCGCGATACCGCAAGCCCCGACAGCGCGGTTACTACGGCCGGAGAATCCGCTCAGGCTTCATCTGGATCGCAGCCGAAAGATAAAGACTACTATTGGCGCGATCCGCAATACTACACCGTGCCTGAGCGTAACTACAGCTATTGGGTGGAGGGCATTGACCAAAATCAACAATGGACTGCTGTTCTGCTTGGCGCTGTGTGTATTCCGGGTTCGGACTGCGAAGTACCATTACTCGGTAACCCCACTTCCAATTGTCCAATCACTTATATAGTTGATCGCGACGGGAAAAGGTACAACCTTATTGGGGACCCACTTGATCCAGTGCATGTGGTGCATTGGTGGTACCACTTTCACCATCCTGAATTCAAGAAAGACCGGACTGTTGATGACGGGGAAATAGTCAAACGCTGGCTCTACTTTGGACCGGCAACCAGCAAGCTTGAGGAGATTCGTCTTTATGTGCCATGCATGGGAATTGGACCTCCGATAACGCTTTTTGTCGGCACCGAAAAGGAATACCACAGCTGGGAAAAGGCCCGAGGTCAGCGGGCTGACGAGTCGTCTGAGCAATCGAAAGACGGCACAGACCCGGACGAGGACAAACTGTTGATTGAAGTGAAGACGGACCGCGATCCGACAGAATCCGAAGGGGGCGAATTCACGTTTCAGGTATTTGCGATTGCGTATTTTCAAAAACACACAGAGATTCAAATACGGACGACCTGCAATGCACCGTCGGCATGTGAGGTTCATGCCCTTGATGGACTTGATTACTTGCACGGTTGTCCAGCCGCATATTTGCTGGACGATGCTGGCAAGAAATATCGAGTCAGCGGTGACAGCCTTAGGCCCAATCTCATGAAGGATGGCCAGGGCTACATGGTCGTGCCGTTGCCGTTCAACTCGTATATCGACCGTACGTTGCGCACTAGGCCCATTCCAATTGGAAGATCATTATCGCTGTATATGGGTTGCTTTCAGCCGGAAACATCACTCGATATCAAGTTCAGCGGGTCAAGCCAATCGAATGGGGTGTCTTAATTCGCTGAGGTCGGGCAAGAAAGGATGGACTCCATGACAATAGATAGACCCCGGCTCGGTGTATTTGTCGATCTGGAGAACGTTGGACTGAAATCGCTAATGCCCGCTGTCCACTATCTTTCGGAAAAGTGGGAAGTAACAATTAAGCGCGCCTATGCAAGTGATCTGTCTGAGAAGAGCCAGTTAGCCTTACATGCCCTGGGGTTCGAGCCAATCGATGTACGCCGTCCAGTCAAACGAAAGAATAGCATTGATTTTGTGATCACCTGTGATCTCATGGAGCAACTCTTCCGCAGCACCGTTTCTGCTTTCGCCCTGGTGACTTCCGATGCAGACTTCATTGAGCCGGTTCTGCGAGTAAGAGAACGTTTGCCAATCTACGTATTTGGCGCCCTGTGCTCGCCTGAGGAATTGCAGAGAGCGGCAACCGAGTTCAGGTTTTTGGAGGAACTGAAGCGCAATCAGCAACAGTCATTACCAAGTTCTCTGGATGCCATGCCCGCGACAGACGAACTCCGAGCCCAGATTACAAGCCATGTCGAAGGCTTCCGTTCACGTCTTGAGCAGCTAACGATAGCGCGACTCGGCGTACAGCTACGGCGCACGGACCCCACGTTCAATGCCGGGCG
>JAJXXG010000118.1 GCA_021781255.1 Acidobacteriota bacterium | reverse complement strand
AAAGGCCGCTGAATGGGTCCGGCGTGAACGGCGTGTCATCGTTGCTCCTCTGTTCTGCCATCTTAATGGCCGATAGGGAACAACCCTTCCACTCATCCCGCTGTCCGAATTTCCGAAGCCGGCTCATTGTTTCGGTGGACTGCTCGCCTGGCTGAGCGCAACGCGGCTTCATCCCGATGTGGCCGTGGGCTACTATGCCGGACGCATAGGAAACTTTGCCTCAGAAACGCCGCGGGTTCCTGTTCAGCTCCATTTTGGCAAGCTCGACACACACATTCCAGCCGAGCAAGTGGAATCTGTGCATACCGCACACCCTGAAGTAGAAATTCATTGGTACGAAAATGCAGGCCACGGCTTTAACTGCGATATGCGCGCCAGCTATAACCCGCAGGCAGCTGCCCTGGCGCGAAACCACGCGCTCGCTTTTCTGAAGAAAAACTTGTTGTAGCCGGCCTTCGGATTACCTCTACGCAACTTCGTTTTCCAGCGTGCCGATGGGTTCAATCGTAATGCGAATGAGATCGCCCCTCACTAATGTGAAAGTGCTCGGCGGCACAATTCCCGTCCCCGTCATCAGGAAGCATCCATGGGGAAATGAGTTGTCGCGATGCAGGTACTCCACCAGAAGCTTCGGGTCGCGTTTCAGCTCGGTCAGTGCAATAGAACCAGAGAACTCGATACGTCCATGGCGAAAGATTTCCAGCATGATCTCGGTCGCATGGGGCAGCGGGCTTGTAGCGATCAGAATGCCCGGTCCGAGGGCACAACTCCCGTCGTACACCTTCGCCTGCGGCAGATACAGCGGATTCTCGCCCTCAATGTCGCGCGAACTCATATCGTTGCCGATGGTGTAGCCGGTAATGCGCCCGCGTGGGCTCACCAGCAACGTCAATTCAGGCTCCGGCACTGACCAGCGAGCATCGCGGCGGATCCGCACCCTTCCACCGGGACCGACGGTGCGACTGGCTGTTGACTTGAAAAACAGCTCCGGGCGCTCGGCAGAATATACGCGGTCATAAAAATTGCCGCCGCCGGCGTCCTTTGACTCCTCCATGCGCGCTCCGCGGCTGCGATAGTAGGTAACGCCGGCGGCCCACACCTCTTGCAGCCCAATAGGCGCTAGCACCTGCTCCAGGCAAGACTCCTTGGATGGGCTACTAGTAGTAACAACCCCTGAGAGAAACTCTGGTAAATCCTCGCGGGTTACCAACGCGTCCCATTCGAGTCCGGCAACAAGATAGTATTGGCCGTCTTCTTCCACACAATTACCTGCAACAGTGCGATGCAGCTTCACGTGTCTCTATGCCTCCTGCGATTGCCTCCATAGTACATTGAAGTGCCGCTCGCAGGTCGACCGGCGAAGAGCATCCTGCCAAGCACGCTAGTCGAGCCACGCGTCAAACAGACCCGCTCGTACGGCAGTGGCCAGTTTCTCAATGTCCGGCGTCAATACGCGATCCGTTTCCAGTCGCGGCACCACTGTTCGCACCGCTTCATGCGCTTGTTGCACGCTATAGCTTGGCCGCAGCGGTAGACGAAACTCCAACCCCTGCGCAGCACACATAATCTCAATCGCCACAATGCATTCCACGTTCTCCACGATCTGGCGCAACTTCAGTGCGCCCGTCATTCCCATGGACACATGATCTTCCTTCCCGCCATCAGTGGGAATGCTGCCCGTCGACGAAGGATGTGCCAGCACCTGACACTCACTAATAAGCGCAGCCGCCACAATCTGTGCCATCATGAAGCCAGAAGACAGCCCCGGGTCGGTCGCCAGAAACGCCGGTAGTCCCTCATTGATATCCGGATTCAACAGCCGGTCAATGCGTCGCTCAGTGATGCCGGCAAGATCGGTAATCGCCAAAGCTGCGTAGTCGAACGCATAGGCTAGTGGTGCCCCATGGAAGTTGCCGCCGCTGATCACTGCGCCGTGCACTGAAGACACCGGAGACTCTTCCGGAAAGATCAGCGGATTATCCGTGGCCGATCCAGACTCCGTCTGCAGAACACCGGCAACATGGCCAAGCACTCCACGCACGGCGCCATGCACCTGGGGCATGCAGCGCAGGCAATAGGCGTCCTGCACGCGGGGATCCTGACTCCGATGTGATTCGCGAATTTCCGAGTTCTGCAAGAGTTGTAGCAGATGCGCCGCGGCGGTGACCTGCCCAGGGTGCGGCCGCACTTCTTGAATGCGCGCATCAAATGCGGCGGGAGTTCCCTTCAATGCTTCCAGCGACATTGCACCAGCCAGGTCGGCAAGTTTAGCCAAGCGCACCGCCCGTGCCACGGCAAGCGCGCCTACGGCCGTCATTGCCTGCGTTCCGTTAAGCAGCGCAAGCCCTTCTTTGGCCCTCAACGCCAGCGGCAGCAAACCGGCGCGTTTCAGGGCCTCGCCGCCTGGCATCCGCTCGCCACAATGCACCGCTTCTCCCTCGCCGATCACAACCAGAGCAAGATGCGCAAGCGGGGCAAGATCCCCACTGGCCCCGACCGAGCCCTTCTCGGGAATCACGGGATGTACACCTGCATTGAGCAAAGCTGCCAGTAACTCCACCAACTCAGGCCGGACTCCGCTGAACCCCTTCGCCAAAACATTTGCACGCAGCAGAAGCATTGCCCGCGACTCACCTTCAGACAACGGTTGGCCCACGCCTCCCGCATGGCTTCGAACCAGGTTGAGTTGCAGGTCTGCCAGGCGCTCGGGCGCGATGCGCACATCCGCCAGTTTGCCAAAGCCCGTGTTCACGCCGTAGACGGTTTGCCCGGCAGCGATCATTTCTTCAATGATGGCACGGCTCTGCGCGACTCTCGCGAGCGCGTTCGACGCGAGTTGTACCGGGCACCGGTGCAAAGCAACCGCTTCAATTTCAGCCAGAGATAACGTCTGACCATCCAAAACCAATGATTCCATGCGCCGATCCTATGCTCAATACAATGCGGGTCTAGATGATTTCCCTACAATTGCTCAACTTGACCGCTGTGGTCCCTGCACAGACCTACAGTTCCGCGAGCGTAGCACTGTAGAGACTGGGATGCATCGCTACGGCAGCCCAAGAATTCTGCGGTTGCGTCCGGCATCGGCTGGCGCACCGGCAAAGTCATCAAAAGCTCGCTCGGTGACACGAATGATGTGTGATCGGATAAAAGCCGCACCCTCTGCCGCACCTGCCTCGGGATGCTTCAGACAGCACTCCCACTCCATAACGGCCCAGCCGGGATAATCGTACTGTGCCATCTTGCTGAAGATCGCTGTGAAATCGACTTGCCCATCCCCAAGAGAACGAAACCTCCCCGGTCGATCGATCCACTCCTGATAGCCGCCGTAGACGCCGCTGTGCCCATTCAGTTGAAACTCCGCGTCCTTAACATGAAAGGCGCGCACACGATCGTGATAGAGGTCAAGGAACGCCAGATAGTCAAGTTGCTGCAAAACCATGTGACTGGGATCGTAAAGAATATTCGCGCGCGGGTGCTCATCCACTGCGGCGAGAAAGCGCTCGAAGGTCACCCCGTCGTGCAGGTCTTCGCCCGGATGCAACTCAAAGCACAGATCGACGCCCGCTTCATCGAACCTCCGCAGAATCGGCAGCCAACGATTCCCCAGTTCAGTAAAAGCTGCCTCGATCAGCCCTGCGGGCCGTTGCGGCCATGGATAGAAAAACGGCCATGCCAGCGCACCCGAAAAGGTCGCATGTGCCTGCAGGCCCAGCCTCTGGCTCGCCTTCGCAGCCCACTCCAGTTGCTGCACCGCCCAAGCTTGCCGTGACTTTGTATCACCCTTCAACTCCGGCGGTGCAAATCCATCCAGAAGCACGTCGTACGCTGGGTGACTGGCCACAAGCTGCCCCTGCAGATGCGTTGAAAGCTCTGTCAACGCAAGTCCCTCCCGGCTGAGCACACCCAGGATCTCATCGCAATAATCCTGGCTCTCAGCGGCCTGCCTCAAATCGAAAAGGCGCCTGTCCCAGCTCGGAATCTGCACGGCACTGAATCCCAGGCCCGATGCCCACCTGGCCATCGCCGCAAGTGAATCGAAGGGCGGCTGATCGCCCACAAACTGCGCCAGAAAGATGCCCGGTCCCTTAATAGTTCTCATCTCGCTGCTCCTGCCCGCATGTGCAAATCGGTTAGAAATCAACCCAGCTTTTGGTTTGGCTACTTAAGATTGCGCGATCGATGAACTTCATGCCGCGCACGCCCGCACGTATTCCCGGCAGCGTTGG
This sequence comes from Acidobacteriota bacterium, assembly GCA_021781255.1. Next base: position 171 of record JAJXXG010000118.1, on the reverse strand, counting down.
CGGCAGAGCAGGTTTCTCACCTTGCTTCCAAGCCATCAGCGCATCGGCAAACTCGCGATAGAGAACGGCAAACGCTTCCAGATAGCCTTCTGGATGCCCGCCGGGCAACCGTGTTACGGCCCGTGCATCGTCGCTTAAATAGGGGCCCGCCGCGTGGCGGATCTCTTCGGC
>JAJXXG010001017.1 GCA_021781255.1 Acidobacteriota bacterium | reverse complement strand
GAACAACTACAGAACCGACACGAAGAGAATGAGCAGAACAGGGCCCAGGAGCGGAACGAGCCGGAGTCATAGGCCTTGTCAGCAATCTCTCCCAGGACGCTTCGCCGCGCGGATTGTCATAGGCAGTTCGCGCGGCATTTTTTTGTGATCGTTACAGCGGCGTTCCGGATGCGGTAAGCTCCGGTACTTGAGCGGCCAGGCGGCCTGCGTGGCGGGTTGAGCTATCGCCGTGAAATTCCACGGCGGCAATTCGCCGATGCGGTTGACGGGATGATCGGCGAACTCTACCTCGCGCCCTCGCCGCAGCGCTTTCTTCATTTCCGCGAGGACGGCATCAACAATACGCACTGCCTGGCGCCGCGACAGACCGCACTCGCGGAGCTTGCATGCCAGATATTCCCGGCCACCTGGATTCTTACCCTTGCTCGCCATCGTCGATTAACCAGCCACGCACGCGAGAACGATTTTTACGATCGAGTACCTCGCTCTCGGGGTCGCTTCGCTCGCACGCGTCGATAAACTTGTTTCCCTCACTCGTCTTACTAAGATGCTCGGGGTACTTTGAACTTAGATTCGTGAGTTAGCCCTGGTCGGTTTCTCTATGGAGGACGCTGGGGCCTGTCCCTTGGCTGGATTTCTGAATGACGCACGGCAACCTCTCAACAAATGACGGAAACAGATGTATCCCCGGACCGTGATTCACATCACGAGCCTGAACTTTATAGGTGATACGAACCACGCGCCCCGGTGACTGCGGTCACCGAAGCTACTCCATAATGTCTAGCATATTGGAACGCTAATTATGAGATTCACTGTTATCCATCCGTTGCGATGCCGCAAGAAGATGTATCTTCAAGCCCGGGAACGTCCAATGTGCCAGCTCAGCCGATTTCAGAATCGAACGGAGAATTCAAAGTGCTAGAAGCTGTCCACATCTTTCATGCCTCTCTGCGCAGGTTGCTTCTATCAGCTTGCGCTCTGCTCTTCCTGTTTGCCATAGCGGCGGGCGAGCGCCTGGCTGCGCAGGAGGACATTACCACGCAAAATGCATCCAGTGCGGTCGGCGGCGCCTACATTACCGGACCCGCGTCGAACCCGTTGAGCTTCTTGAACGGAACGGCCTGGCGTACTACCGGCAACCCATCTCCTTACGACTTTAACGACTTCGCTCCGGTCACAGGCCTCGACGAAACACTGCCCCGATGGGTCGGGGTGCAGGTCGGCGAGCGGTTCCGGTACGAGGATTACAGTAACTCGAATCTCAAAGCGAATGTCGACGACTCCTACCTGCTGGGTCGCTTCCGCCTCCAGATGGATCTGTATGCGCGCAGCTTGCTCCGCGTTACGGCCCAGGTCCAAGATGCGCGGTCAGGCTACCAGAGCCCTCCCATCGGCCCGCCGAATTCGGTTCGCTGGGATCTGAAGCTGGCTTACGCCGAGGTTGGCGCGCCAGACAAGCACTGGTTCAGTCTGCGCGTGGGCCGGCAGCGCATCCACTACAACAACACCATCATTTCAGACTCCGAGTGGCGAAACCAGGGCCGCTCCTACGACGCTGTTGTGCTCAACCTCAACGCGAAGCGCGAGCATCTGGGCATCTTTGCTGCCTCGGTGATGGTGCCGCAGGCCTTTGGCGTAAGCCCCCACCAGGAAAGCAACAACATCTACGGTGCCTACGGGCGCATCGACAACATCATCCCTAACTCCAGTCTTGAGCCCTTCATCCTGTGGCGGGTTCAGCCTGCCGTAGTCATCGAGCCGGCCGTGGCCGAGACCACCGGTAAGCAGAACGAGAAGGCCTACGGTGTCCGGTTCAAGGCACGTGCGCTCACCACCCTCGATTACTCCGGCGAGATCATCTTAGAAAACGGCACCGTGGGACCGCAGCCGATCCGGGCCTGGGCTGCGGAGGTGGGCGCGGCGTACCAATTTTTTGACGTGAAGGCTAAGCCGCGCCTCTTCGCGCAGTACGACTTTGCCTCGGGCAACGGCTCGCCGCACACGAGCGGCAGACACAGTACCTTCGATACCATCTACCCGTCAGCGCATGACCGCTTCGGCATCTCGGATATTTTCGGCTGGCAGAACATCAAAGCAGTTCGCGTGGGATCCACGGTCGAGCCCCACCGGCGACTTACTGCTACGGTGCAAGTACTGGATTTGTGGGCGGATTCAGCGCTCGATGCAATCTACAACACTTCAGGCAGTTCGATCGTCTACAACAAAACGGCGAACGGCCGCCATTTGGGGGCTGAAATCGACTGTTATAGCTGGTATGAGCTGAACAGACATTTCAACATTGGCGGAGGCTACGCGTACTTCGGCGGCGGGCAGTTCCTCTCTCATGTGACGACCAGCCACGCCTATAAGACCTACTACATTGCGTTGGACTTCAAGGATCACGGTAGGGGGCGGACAGAGTGATTCAACACTTTAGAACCAAGCTGGAGGGTAAGACTTGTAACGGACCGTGCCTCTTTTCCGGCGGCGAACAAGATCGCATATCGAGCGGGACTCCGTCCCTAAGATTGAGAGAGCGCCGGAACAAGAAAGTGAGACCAAACCACGAAGGGCAGCCCTTAGTTACGCTGCACCCTCGTCCAATCCGCCTGGTCCCCCACCTGAACGCGCGACTCTATGTTACAAGTACACTTTCGTGAACTCGCACCTCGACTTCGCCAAAAGTGGCCAGGTCGCCACGGCTTACCAATGGATTATTTCTGCGCGGGCTCTACGTGACTCCCATCACAGCGTCGGACATGAACTGGGACTAACATGCGTTGAATTGGTCTAATGTAGTGAATCAGAACTTGATTCACGAACACTCGCAGATCATTCAGCTTTGTTTGCCGCCAAAAGCGCGACACGCTTCGTTCAGGTTGAAAGCTTCATTAATCAACGAACCTCTAACTTAGGACACTGGTGGGAAGGTGGTATATCTCAAGAGTGATGGCGTGCAACGTGAATGCACCACCTCACAATGTGTCCTTCAGTTAGAAAAACAATTCTGTGGGGTACCGGGATATGAACGCTGTAAGGCAGATATACGGACTCCTGAAGGCTGCGGCCATTGCAGAGGCGCAGTGGGATTACGAAGTTTCAACATCCATCATTAAGAGCCGCAGAAAGATGTTGGGGTTGCTGCTGCTTTGCGTCCCGATTTTTCTTCTGCCCGCCGTTTACGCTGCTCCTGCGGCGTTGGGGGGCGGAAGCGCTTACGGCCCGTCGTACTATTCTGAAACTCTCTTTCTAGCTTCCATTGCCATCGGCATGATTGCAGGTCTGATCACCGGCTGTATTGGCGCCGGTGGTGGATTCGTCATAACTCCGGCCCTCATGTCGATTGGCATCAAGGGGATCATGGCCGTAGGTACGAGCCTCTTTAATATCTTTGCAAAGGCAATTATGGGCACCGCAGTGCACAAGAGGTTGGGGAACGTTTCCCTCAGCCTCGCGGTCCCATTCATGTTAGGCAGCTTCGGAGGCGTCTTTATTGGAGGTTGGATCAACAGAGCGCTCTATGCGAAAAGCCCGATCCTGAGCGACGCGTTCATCAGCCTGTTGTATGCCTTACTGCTGGGCCTGCTTGGCTTTTATACACTCTACGATTTTCTCAAGCACCAGAGAGGCCCGGCGCCCGCTGCCGAGGGGGTACATACGTATACCGGGACTACGAAGCTTGCGGTGAAGTGTCAGTCAGTACAAATCCGGCCAATGATGACGTTCGATGAGGATTTCGTCCCCGGCGGCCGACGCATTTCCTGGGTCATGCTTGCCGGCGGCGGCATCTTTGTTGGCGCCCTTGCCTCCATGATGGGCGCAGGAGGCGGTTTCGCCACCTTCCCTATGTTCGTGTATGCATTCGGTGTCTCTTCCGTGACGACCGTGGGCACCGACATTCTTCAGATTATCTTCACGGCCGGTGTTTCATCCATCACTCAATACGCTATCTATGGATTCATATTCTACTCTGTCGCGCTGGGAATGCTGCTCGGCTCCCTGGTAGGTATTCAGATCGGGGCGCTCACTACCAAAGTAGTCAAGGGCATTCATATCCGAGGATTTTATGCGATTGCGATTCTCGCCGGGTTTGTCGACCGGCTCTTTGTCTTACCCCGCAGAATGCAGCAGTTGGGGGTGCTTCCCATTCCCGAATCTTTCTGCATAACTGTCCAAAACATCGGCGACATAATTTTCTGGATCGTGTGTTCTGCTTTCGCGCTCTTGCTGTTTGTCAAGTTTGTGACGAATATAAAGGCTCTAAGGGAAGAGGCGCCTGCTCCGGATGCCGCTGCCCAGCTGATTCGCCAAAGCAGATAACAGAGGAGAGACTTCAATGGTAATCAGACGGAAAGGCAAAGCGTGGTTGGGCCTGCTGCTCGGAATAAGTTTCTTCGTGGTCCT
>JAJXXG010000757.1 GCA_021781255.1 Acidobacteriota bacterium | reverse complement strand
CCTTATCTCTCGTGAAAATCTCGTGGAGCAAACTGAGTCTCCATGAATTATAGCCCAGTGGTCTGACCTCTGTGCAGTCCATTCTCAACCGGCGTTCCCTGCCGCCTTTTTCACGTCGGCCATCACCTGCTCCGGCGTCCACTCGTTCCCCGGATAATAGTTCAAGACCTTCCCGTCGCGCCCAATCAGCGTGGTCGAAAGCGTATGCGTAATAGAGGAATCCGCCTCATTCGTGAGCCCCACATCAAAGTACTTCGCCATCTCCGTCAGCACCGGCTTCTGCGGCACCGCAAAATCCCAGTGCGCAAAGGCATTCTTGGCCTCGCTCCCGATGTAGCTCGCACCATACGCTCTCAGCCGTTCTGGCGTATCGTGGTCTGGATCAAAGCTCACTGAGAGCAGGTGGGTCCGGGCATACAGCGCGGGGCTGGCGGCCAGTTGCTTCTCAATCGCCGCAAAGTTCCGCGTCACCAGCGGACAAAAGTTCGGCAGCGGGCAACGCGTATAGATAAAGGTAATCAGCAGCGCCTTGCCGCGAAACTGTTCCAGGCGAATCTCACGTCCATCCTGATTGCGCAGCTTGAAGTCCGGCACTACGTCCCCCGGCGTCGGCACGTGATATTGAACTTTGGGCCGGTAGTCCGGTTTCGCCTGTGCCACAATCACGATGTGGTCCAGCAGCACATCCGCGTCCGCGCCCTGCGAAACCAGCACATCGGCGGTGAGCACGTCGCCCGGGTGCAACTCGCTCAGAATGCTTGGGTCCTTCAGTTTGTAGGGCATGGTCATCGCATCCATGAAGCCGGGAATCGCCTCATGGTCCAGCGTCACCTCGCCCGTCGCGGGATTCGTAGCAACCACCTTGCCGCGCAGCTTGTATGTCTTGTACGCAGGAACAGCGGTTGTCTGGGTTGGAGACTGCTGGCCCGAGCGGCACCCGGCCAGCGCAACAAGAGAGAGCAGCGAATATGCAAGCAGACGGCGAATCACGCCCTCAGTGTACAACTTGCCGACCGTATAGAACCCTGCGCTCTTACGCCTTCGTGGTCTGGCACTCCGTCAGGCCGTACTCGCTCTCATCCGAGCGCTGCAGCACCTCGCGCGTAGGGTTCGCCAGCCAGTTGTAGAGCATGCCCGCAAACAGCAGCGCCGCAAAGAGGGTGGCCAGCACAAACCCTGCCTTCATGCTGCCGAACATGTCACCCACCGCGCCCATGGCCAACGGCCCCAGCGCCGCGCCCGCGCAGGTAAAGAACAGGATCACTCCCGCCACCGCGCCGTGCTCCGCCTTGGGAAAACAGCTGATCCCCTTTGAATTCAGCGTCGGATACATCACGGACATGAACAGCCCTGAAACTGCCAGCAGATACACCGTGGCGTTGGTACCTCCCCACATCGACCCCAGAAAACACACCAGAATCGCGCCGCTGAACACCGCAAGAATCGTCGTCCAATTCCAGTGCTTCGTCACCCACGCTCCCAGGAATCGCCCTCCGGCACGAAGCACGAAGAAGATGGAGACCACATAAGCCGCCATGAATGCCGACGACGGCGGGTTGCTCTTCAAATACGTCGGCAGCCACACATACACAGCGCACTCCACCGCAACATACAAAAAACAGGCCAGCGAAAAGCCCAGCGCATACGGATTCTTCAGCATGTGCATGGTCCGCTTCAGGTCGATGGCCTCTTCTGAGGGCTTCATGGTTTGCGGATAGCGCACCACCCACGCCGTAAGAATCAACAGCACGCACATGGTTCCGGCAATCACGTAGAGCCACTTCCACGACACGCCGCCCAGCAGCAGCCGCGCCACAATGAAAGGCCCGATGATGGCCCCTACGCCGAAGAACCCTTCCACGTTGTTCATCGTCGACGTGTGCTCCATCGTCGAGCTGGAGATATCGCCGATCAGCGCCAGCGCACCGGTTTTAAAGATCCCGATCGAAGCGCCCGAAACAATCAGAAGCATCACAAACGCCGCATAGGAATTGGCGACTGCGAACAGGTACGAGTTCAGCGCAAACAGAACCAATCCAAACACAATCGTCTTCTTCCGCCCCAGGCGATCAGCCAGAAAACCCAGTCCAATGGCCGCCGCTGCAATCGCCGACATGTTGGCATAGTGGAATGCCCCCGCCGCCGTCATGCTCAGGTGATAGGTCTTGATGACCTCCGGAATGATCGTGCCCACCGAGTCCGTCGTCATGGCGAACATCATGAACATCGTATAGGTGAGCGACTTGATGACCAGGTTGTGTGCCGCGGGCGCGGATGCTGTCATTGAACGGTCTCCTTGCCGGTCCAAGCTCGTCTTATGCGATGCGAATCGTTGCGCTCTCCGCGCCTTCCCTGCCGTGTTCAATAACCGCAACCCGCTCCTGCAGATCCACAGCAAGCCTCGCCCAGTCTTCGCCAAGTCTCCAGGTAATGTTCAGCAGATGGCGTTCCGTCGACTCCACCCTGGCCTCGCCGCCAAACGCGGGGTGCTGGTTCCGTAGCCGGATCAGTTCAATCAGGCGCTTCACCACGGGCTTCTCAAGCGCCTCACCAACCTCCCCGTCCTTGTAGTAGTGGCGGTTGATATCGCGGCCCACGCCGCTCTGTGCCAACAGTTCCATGTCGTTGGTGCCGCCAAGCAGCCCCACGTAATAGACCTGCGGAATGCCCGGCACAAAAAACTGAATCGCGCGCGCAATCAGGTACTCCGCGTCCCTCTTCCCCAGCGCGTCATAGTACGTGCAATTCACCTGGTAAAGGTCCAGATTGTTCGCTGCTGCTCCCGTCGCCTGGCGGCTTTCTCCGCCGCTGCGATCGTGCATGGTTTCAACCAGATTGTTGATGTCCGCCGGCGGCAGCAACCCGGGATTTCCCGCCGCGTCCGCACCTACGTCAATCACTCCGATTCCGTCGTGCGTATCCAGCACCGTGATCGAGTTGTCCGGCCGCACCTTCAGCCACTCCACCAGCGGAATCGCATCGGCCTTGAACAGCGCATGCAGCACCAGCGGCGGCAGCGCAAAGTCATACACCCAGTCCACCTGCCGTGCAATCTCCACCTGCTTCAGATAGTGGCTGTGCACTTCCACCAGCACTTCAATGCCCATGGCCCGAGCCTGCTGCGTCAGCTCCGCAATAAACTCAAACGTCTCCGGAATCATGAAGCTGGTCGTGCCCTGCTTCTTGATCGCGTAACCCACCGCGTCCAGGCGGATTGACCGGATGCCCACTGCATGGAACCGTTCCAGAATTGCGTCCAGATACGCGCGTCCCTGCGCATGCGTCACGTCGATATCAATCTGCTGCGGCGTAAACGTCGTCCACAGCAGACGCTTCTCGCCCGTCGCCAGTGTCGTGTAAGTAAACGGAAGCCCGGGACGCGGACGATAGACACGCAGCAGTTCCGCCTCTGTGGCTCCATTCGGAAACACGCGGTCGTAGGTCAGAAACATTCCCGAGTAAATCGAACTCCCGCCATGCTGCAGAAAATCCTGAAACTGTGGCGACTTGCTCGACACATGATTCACAATCAGGTCTGCCATCAGCTCTACGGTCGTGCCCAGCTTGCGCAGATCGTCCCAGCCGCCCAGTCGCGGATCCACCTGCGTGTGGTCAATCGGGTCAAACCCCGCATCCGATCCGTCGATCGGATAGAAGAATGGCAGCAGGTGTGCCCCGCCAAAAACGTTCGCAAGCTCGCCATTCAGCAGAGCAGACAGGGCGGGGATGCCTCCGCCGCTCAAGCGGTCGATATAGGTGATCAGCTGAACCTGATTTTTCATACGCATGCTCTCAAATTGAATTGGACGGTCCGATAAGGAATTACATGATTTGCTATATACCTGTCAATGATTTGTTATGCCATTGCAAGATAAATGCATTTACATATCAGCGGCCCGTTCAGGGACCACACCGTCACGCTAAATCCAGTCCCCTGCGGCTCCCCGGAACCTGCCGGACAACTCGCTCCGCGGCGGTCCAGCGGGATTGGCACATAAGCCTACACCTGCACCGTGGCGCTCGTCCCGCCCGGCAGCGTATAACCCAGAAATGGACGGTCTCTCCAACGCAGCAAACGGCAAAGACAGCAACGAGATCGATGGCTGGCTCCGCGATGGGGGCTTGGTGGTCGCCGCCAGTGATCGTGCCGCCCGCGCGCTTCGTCTGGAGTTCCATCGCCGCCGCCGTGCCGAGGGGTTGGCGGCCTGGCCCGCGCCAGAAATTCTGGACTGGGCAAGCTTCATTGATACCGCCTGGAAGGAACGCACCCTCGACGGCCGCATGCTCCTCAACCCCGCGCAGGAGCGCCTGCTCTGGGCCGGCATTGCCGGCCGCGAAAACCACCTTGCCACTTCCCTTGAGGGGCCGCTCTACCGCATGGCAGCCATGGCCGTGGAGGCGCACCGTCT
>JAJXXG010000502.1 GCA_021781255.1 Acidobacteriota bacterium | reverse complement strand
GAAAGAAGCGCGCCAGATGCTGGATATCTTCAGGTCGCTCGCGCAGGGGAGGCAGCTTCACAGTCACGACGCTCAGGCGATAATAGAGCTCTTCGCGAAAGGTTCCTGCCTTGATCTTGGCTTCAATGTCCTGGTTTGTGTCGCAAAGGATTCGGCAATCTACGCGAACCTGAGAGAGTCCGCCCAAGCGCCGCAGCGCACGCTCTTCCACAAAGCGGAAGAGTCGCGTCTGCAATTCCACGCCCAAGTCTCCAATCTCATCCAGAAACAGCGTGCCACCGTCTGCGGATTCAATCAAACCCTTTTTCATGCGCTCAGCGCCAGTGAACGCGCCGCGTTCGTAGCCAAACAGCTCGCTTTCAATCAGCGAGCCGGGCATGGCGCTGCACTCCACTGGCACAAATGGTCCATCTCTGCGCTGGCTCAGCTTGTGAATCTGCCTGGCAGTCACTTCCTTTCCCGTGCCGCTCTCGCCCAAAATCATCACGGTGGCATCGGTTGCGGCTGCTCTCCGGCAACGCTCCATCTGGTCCAGCATCGCGTGGTTGCGGCTTCTGGCGTCCTCCGTTTCCCCCAGTGATTCCAGCCGGCCTTCGAGGGCTTCAACTTTGTGTTCCAGCGTTGCTTGGGAAAGCGCACGACGGACCACCAGCATCAGCTCATCTCGTTTGAAGGGCTTCTGCAGATAGTCGAATGCGCCGTTGCGCATTGCGAGCACTGCACCTTCCACTGAGCCGAATGCCGTGAGGAACACGATCGGTACCTTGGGATGAACTTCATGCAGCCGCGCAAACACCTCTTCGCCAGACATGCCCGGCATGCGCACATCCAGAAGCACCAGGTCCGGGGGATTGGTCACGGCGCTGGCCAACCCTTTCACAGGATCCGTGAAGGCGCAAACGCTCGTACCCGGCATACGCAGCATGCGCATGATGTTCTCGCCCAGTGCGGGCTCATCGTCGATGACAAATATGCGGTTCACTCCTGCACACCTCCCGCAAACCAGTGGTAGGGCTGACCGCGCGTGAAACGAGCAGGTGGCAGTTCAACCACGAAGCTCGAGCCGCCACCATCGCGGCTCTCGTAGCGAATACGGCCGTCATACATGTCCAGCAAACTTGCAGCCAGAAACAGTCCCAGTCCTAGCTGTTCGCGCCCACTGCTTTGTGTCACAAAGGGCTCAAAAAGGTGGTTGCGCATCTCTTCCGGAACGCCGGGGCCGTTGTCCTCAATGCGTACCAGCACTCGTGCGCCGGCCGTGCGATAAGGCTCAATCCGCGCCCAGATGATTGCATCGTCGCGGCCCTTCAGGGCCTGTAGAGCATTACTCACCAGCCCGCGAACCACCTCACCTACCACGTGCTCAGGCACATCCACGCGCGGCACTTCGTCAAACTCCTCAATCACGCGAACGCCCTGCGCCATGGCCTTCGGCCGGAAAGCCTCCAGCGCTTCTTCGATGGCCTTTTGAGGCATTGAGGACTCGAACACTTCGCCTCCGCGCTCCCGGCGCAGCGCCTGCAACAGCGTTGTGGCAATGTTTCCCATGTAGCGAGCCTCTTTCAGCATCTGCTCCAGATCTGCGCAAAGAGCAGCGTCCTCCCGGCGCTCATCCAGCAGCACCTCCAGGCGGCCCACCACAATGGCGAGGGGGTTGTTGAACTCATGCATAAAGCCGGCGGTGAACTGGCCCAGCAGTGTGAGTTGGTGCGAGAGCCGCGCCTGCTTATCGGCCGCCTGCAACTCCTCGCGTAAGCGCGCTGTGCGATAGCGGACGGTATCCAGTTGCAGCTTCAACTGTTCCGCGGCTTCCTCTGCAGCGGAAGCCCGTTCCTGGAACTGGCGACGCCGCCGGAGCAGGAAGGCAATTGCCGGCACGGGAGCCAGAATCAGCGCCGCCGCTGCCGCGATTCCGCGCATCGTCGGAGTGGCAGGCAATGCCCACAGGGCGAGTGCCAACACGGGAAACGGCCAAATCCCGCTTATCCAAAGCAGAAGGTCGCCACGGCGCTTCGCAAGGCCTGCAACGGCTGCGCCTTCCACCCTATCTGCCATTTTGGTCCCTCAATTCGTTGCCGAACAGGGGCCCCGTGCGATGTGTCGCAAGGCCGGAAGAGCGATAAATGCTCAATTCCGGCGTGTGACCGCCGCAACGGACCTCCTTTCTGGATATTCAGCCCTTGCATGTCTTCCAGTTTGTGATTTAGATCACATGAGTTGGCATTTAGTCTGGAGCTTTGGGCGGCGCTTGAAGCTGCTGACTGATTGATGTAGCTTGGATTGCTATTGAGGAGGCAGGCTTTTGGGGGAAATCAACCCTTGCACGACGGGAGCGTCTAACGGTTTAAAGTTGTGTGTACATTTATGTTTATCCCCTTGGCAATCCGAGACAGGAAGCGCTTAAGGCGAGTGCTCAGCCTCGCGACGGCAACCGGAGCGTGCGCTGCAATGGCAGTGGTCGCGGCGGCGCAGTCGGGCAACGGTCCCGTGTTGCGCACGCCGGGCGCAGCCCAAAGAGCAGCGCATGCCAACAGGCCGGAGATGGTGCGGTTACCCGTGCTGGTACTGGACAAGCATGGCGCGCCGGTTACGAACCTGACGGCTTCCCAGTTCACGCTCACTGAAGACGGTACGGTGCAGACCATTTCTCAGCTGGAACCTGCCAGCACGGTGCCGCTGCAGCTTGGCCTTCTGATGGACACGAGCCGAGGCATGGAGAATAACTTCGACGCGATGCGGAAGGCCGGAAGCCTCCTGGTGAACGCAATACTGCCCGCCGGCGAGAGCAACCGTGAGGTATTTCTCATCCACTTTGACCGCGAGGTTGAGCTTCTACAGGATTTCTCAGCGACGTCAGGCCCTCTGAATCAAGAACTGAGCCAGCTGGGACCGACCGCACGCACGCAGGAGCGGGACCAGGGACCGGAGACCATGGGTGATGAGCTTCCCCGGCTTCAGGGCAACCGTCGGGCCCGGCAATTGTATGACGCGATCTACCTTGCTGCGGACCAGATGATGAAGCCCAAGAAGGGTCTCAAGGCCTTGGTTGTCATTAGCAATGGCGAGGATCATGGCAGCAAGGAGACGCTCAACGAAGCAATCGACTCGGCAGAGCGTAATCACTGCATCGTCTACACCGTTTATCTGAAGGGCGAAGAAGAGCGGAACCCTCTGGAGCGATCCGGGATTGACCGGCGCGGCGGAATGGGCGGCGGTTATCCGGGTGGAGGATATCCCGGCGGAGGCTATCCAGGAGGTGGGTATCCCGGAAGTTATCCGGGTAGCCGTGGCGGTTATCCCAGCGGACGCGACGGCGGTGGGCGCTCCGCTCGAGTTGACGGTCGCAGAATTCTTGAGCAGATTTCTATGCGGACTGGCGGACGCTATTTTGTGGCGAAGAAGAAGGAGCAGTTACCTGAGATCTACGGTGACATCGCCGACGACCTGCGCGCACAATACATGTTGACTTATACATCGTCCAAATCAGACGATCAGGGCGGCTTCCACAAAACAACGCTCAAAGTATCGAACGGGGAGTGGCTGGTGCTTGCACCGGAGGGCTATTACGCCCCAGGTGGTGACGCGCAGTAACAAAGGCTAACGGAGGCAAAGCAAAGGGGCGCAGCCAAAGTGACTGCGCCCCTTTTTGCATTTGAGTTAAACTGCGCTCTTTCCTGATTCGCTCGCAGCCGGTTTTACTTCGCTCCAGTGTGGAGCGAAGAAGCTGATTTCTTCTCTTCAAGCGCTGCCTGGGCCGCGGCAAGCCGTGCCGTCAGCAGGCGGAAGGGCGAGCAGGAGACGTAGTTAAGGCCGATTCGGTGGCAGAACTTGACCGACTCCGGATCACCGCCATGTTCGCCGCAGATGCCCACTTTCAGCTTTGGTCGCGTGTTGCGTCCCTTCACCGTGGCAGACTGCACAAGCTGACCCACGCCCACCTGGTCCAGCGTGGCGAATGGGTCCTGCTTGAAGATGCCGTTCTTCAGATAGGCGGGAAGGAACTTGTTGATGTCGTCGCGCGAGATGCCGAAGGTGGTCTGAGTCAGGTCATTGGTGCCGAAGCTGAAGAACTCGGCCTCCTGTGCAATCTGGTCGGCGGTCAGCGCCGCACGCGGCAGCTCGATCATCGTTCCGACCATGTAATCCACCTTCACGCCCTTTTCCTCGAAAACCTCAGCTGCTATGCGACGGATCACCGCAGTCTGGTTGCGCATCTCGTCAATGGAGCCGATAAGCGGAACCATGATTTCGACGTGCGGCTCACCACCCTGCTTGGTCACAGAGACGGCTGCCTCGAAGATGGCGCGTGCCTGCATCTCGGTGATCTCCGGGAAGGTGATGCCGAGCCGGCAGCCGCGGTCACCGAGCATCGGGTTGGACTCGGCCAGCTCCTCGATCCGCATCTTGATCTTCTCGA
>JAJXXG010001166.1 GCA_021781255.1 Acidobacteriota bacterium | reverse complement strand
CGCGTGTAAGCGACGAGATGATGGGCAGAATCATGATCGACAGGATGACGCCTGCCGCGAACATGCCCACGCCAAAGTCCGGACGCGCAAACAGACCGGACCATCCGAACAGCTTGATCAGTACAGGATTCACATGCTGGCGCAGGATGGGAACCAATACAAAGATTGCCCATAGTCCGTAGACCACGCTCGGAATCGCCGCCAGTAGCTCGGTGAGGAACGAGAGCGGTCCCCGCAAGAACTTGGGGCACATCTCGGTGAGAAAGGTAGCTACGCCGATTGCCAGCGGAACAGCAATGACGAGTCCGATGAGCGAAGAGACCAAGGTGCCGTAGATGAAGGGGAGAGCGCCGTAGTTATTCTGGATTGGGTTCCACGCTGTCTTGAAGAAAAAACTCAATCCGAATTTGCTGATCGTGAGCTGGGAACGGACGATCAGCTCAAAAGCGATAAGCGCGACAATGAAGAAAATACTAATGGCGCACAGGATCATCAGGCTGCGGAAGGTTCCGTCAGCCCATACAGAGTTTCCTCTTTTGAGCAGGTAGCTGCGAATCTCTGGGTGCCCGCCGTTTACGGTTGTCGGATCGGCTGCTTGGATGTCCGGCACGGATGCGGCAGTAGGGTCAGTCACGCGGGCTTCCTGAGTCTTAAGGCTCACCAGTATCTAACCTAAACAGGAATCATGAAAAGACTGTTAAAGTCGTTGATAAAGCTGACGAAAATGAGCCGATTCGAGCTCCGTTTCTCCGGCTCGGGCGGTCAAGTTGATGTAGCGCCGCTCTTGGCGTCGCATAATCGACTGATAAAGAAAGAGTTGATTCCCGTTATGAAGGCGCGCTCCCGGTCAGAGCGATCATGGCACGCGGACTTCCGCCCCAGCCGAAAATCTCATAAATCATTGATTGTGGGTCGCCTAATAGTGCGAGCCGGGATGACGGAGTCTACATCGGCTGCCAGGTTGTGTCGACGCTTACCGGTATTTGGTTGCTGATTGGAACCGTGAGGAAGGATGGGCGCACAATCTTGAAATCTGAGCAGGTTGCTGGCACCGTTCCTGTAATGCGGATGTCCTTGCCCATCGCTATTCGCTGAAAGGCAATGTGCGAGTAGGTTGCAGTTTGTCCAGCGAACTGGACCTGGAGGTTGGCGTAGATTGTCGAAGATTGCGTTGCCGCCTGTGGGAACGTCGCCCTCACAACCACCATAGGGTATTCGGCGCCGCGCGTTGCTTCGATCATGTGAAGGTCCCGGTTACTGTCTCCGGAGTTAAAGGTCTTCACCGGAACAGCGATGAGAATATTGCACTCGCCCTTTTCGCAGATACCCTTGCCACGTGCCGAGTGGCTTATGCCGTCGACGTCATGCAGGGGATGCGTCATGTGGTAAGTCAAGGTGGACTTGACGAGGGCCCATTGCGTCTTGGCTTGCGCGGAACCAGGAAGCGAAAAAAGCAGAAGAGCAAGCGCGAGCTGGAGTTTCATGCAGGGCTCCTAGAAAAGATGCTTGATGTGAATGGGCCATGAGACGGCAATGAGCGCGGCACCATAAGCGACCGCCGTCGTGACGGCAACCGGGCCGTGAAGAGAGGCGATACCGTGGACTTTCTCGCCAGAGCTTTCCTGGTTGTAGGCCATGACGGCGAGAATGGGAGTGAGGATCATGCCCGGCCCGTGGATCCACGCGAGAGCCTCATGTACACGGATGGCGCCCCGCTTCTGCACTCCAGGTACGCGAGGGGCAAAAATCGCGAAATAGGCGGTAGTCCAGTAGAGTCCGGAAGTCAGGCTGCCCAGCGCCATGTGGGTATCGAGACTCGCGGTGGTCGGTTCCTTGAGGATTTGTCCGTTGCGCCCCTTTACCTTGGCCATAGGGCCGGTGATAAGTGACGCCGCCATGGGAATCGCGGTAATCAGGCCAAGCGTCTGATGAATTTTGAGCATGTGGGTCCGCTTGTTCAGCAGAGCTTGTTCCTTTGGATTCGGGCGGGTCACACTTGTGGGAAATCCCAGACTCTGCAAAGAAGGTTCGCTGGAAGATGCTGGAGTCGACTTCTGATGAGTTTGCTGGGAGGAAGTGCCCTGGCTGGGTGTAGGCGCGTCCGGAAGAGTTGCGACAGAAGGCGACACCGAAGAGGTCGATGCTGAACCGGGATCGCTGAGTGACGCGATTTGATTCAGGGATTGCGCCGTTGTTGATTGGCCTGATGCGGTCTGCGCAAACGTCGGGGTAGATGCCAGGAGCAGGCAGCAGCAGATGAGCGGAAGAAACGCAGAGCGCAGCATCCTGTGAGAATGATCACATGTTTATGAGGTCAAATAAAAATGAACTTTTTGTCACCTTATCGTGGAGCGAGCACTGTAGATGCGAACTATTTAATCCTCCCATCCTTGCCTCAATCGTCTCAAGCGCACGGATGGGAGGATCGGGTGCGGGTTGTTATTTCCCGTGAGGGCCCCATTTGATCGGTGAGCTATCGTCGGACTTGACCAGTGGCGTAGTGATCTGGTCGAGATAGTCGGGAGTGCCCGTGACGCGCACCAGTGACGGATAACGTTCACCACCGTGGTAGTCGATATCCGCATGTTCGATATAGGTGTCCGCCTGCAGGATCATGTGAATCGGCTCCTTGCTGGTCTTGGAGTCGTGAATGGCCTGCTTGAGGGCCTCCGGCGAATAGATCTGTCCATTGACGGCAATGATCTTCTCCGTCGGGAAGATGCCGGCTTTGTCCGCTGGTCCGTTCCAGAGCACATCGCGGATGACGCCCTGATTATTCACCTGGAGGCCGATGGAGTACCAGCAGTTGACGGCTCCGAAGTAGCGGCCAAGAGCTTGCAGGAACATCTGCTCAGAGGCATTCTCCTTGTCCGTGAAGACCAGCTTGTATCCACCGCGCTCAATGCCATCGAGATCGACCTGCGGATCAATGCGATAGATGCGGTCATGGAAGAACTTGGCCCAGTCGTATGGCAGCACCTGATTGAGGTCAGCACACAACTCGTCGAAGGTATAGGGAACAATGAGGGGACCAGTGTTACCGCCCTTGCCAAGGAAGATATGCAGGAAGTCCGTAAGCGACTTCTTGTCGTCTGTCTTCTGGCGAATCAGGGTATCCGCATCGAGCCACACCAGCTCACCTTCCTGGTAGTAGTCCTGACCGCGGCGGTAGTTTGACCATGCCGGGTTTGTTTCGCGAAGGATGCTTGAGGAAACGGCCGTGTCCTCAGTAGAGCGCCAGTCGCGGCCCGGACGGTACATCAGGTCGGCAGCAGAGAGTGCCAGCAGATCGCGGTACTGTTGCTGCGACTTCAGCCCGGAGCGAGCAGCAAGCACGTTGCCCATGTACTGCGTTAGGCCCTCGTACACCCAAAGCAGCCGTCCCCATTGCGGTGTGGCGAAGTCGGGCTCGTAGAGTTTGGACGGGCGGCGGTACTTGCCGTTCCATGAATGGGTGAACTCATGCGCAAGCAGATCAGCATTTGCAAGCTCTAGCGCCGGATTGGAAAAGCCCTTTTCCTGGACGCCATTGTCAGAGGATTGCCCGTGTTCAAGACCCTCGCCGCCTGCAACGTTCGAGAGTGTCAAGAGGAAGTGATATTCGTGATAGTGATGCGAGGCATATGCCGCGGAAGCTTCGCGGACCAGATTGGAAATCTTCTCCAGGAGCTGCGGGCTGAGCTCAGAATCCTTCGGGAAGTCTGATACGACATCGATGTAGTGGGGCGGAGTTATGTCAGGCGCCAGACGAAACTCATGGAAGTACTGGCCGGTGATGATCGGTGAATCCTCAAGCTGTTCAACAGTTGTGGCAGCAAACTTTGTTACAGCGCCGGGCGCGGGCACCGGCCACGATCCCGTGCTTATCGGGGTTAGCGCTGTGCCTACCCCCCATCCGTCGGGAACGATGAGAGAGGCCTGAATCGGAATGTCCTTCACGGGAATATGAGCCGGATAAATCATCAGCTTTTCCCACTCAAGGACGGCGATTTTGTGAGAGACCCTGTGCGTCACAATGCAATCCAGGTGCGCATGTACGGTGGTAACGCCCGCCGGGATGTTGACGTGGAACTCATAGAGATTCACGTTGTCCCGCCGCCAGGGAAGTGTCTTTCCATTCGCGGTGAAAACGACTCCGACAATGTCGTTTACGGGGCCAGTCGGGCGGTGTTCCCCAGGGATCCACTGCGGAGTGATGAGTGTGAGCGGTCCTGGCTTTACCGGGATGTAGCTGTCAGACTCGTAGAGCTTGCGTGGCGCGTTGACAAGGCTGGTGGTGACCTCAATGGGCTTTTGCTGTGCATAGACTGCGCTGGCAATAAAAAGACAGGCAGAAAGGGTACCGGCGATGCGGAACGATAAAGAGCGCATGGCGATAGAGTGGTCCTTTGTTGAAATAATGGAACCTTTCATAGTACAGCGATTTT
>JAJXXG010000153.1 GCA_021781255.1 Acidobacteriota bacterium | reverse complement strand
CACCTTCAGGTCGCGGGCGGTCCCCAGGATGCCTACATCGAGGCCTCGCGCGGCGAAATGCAACTGAACAGGCACACGGCGCGCTTTTTCAATGTCAACGGTTCCCTCGGTGTGCGCCGCGCCGGGCGCAACATGGTCTACTCCACCCCGAACCCCTTTCTGTTTTCCGGGCGCATCGTCCTGCAAACCGGCGAGGGAAGCTACCGCGTCATCGACGGTAGCATGACCAACTGCCGCCTCCCGCACCCGGACTGGGAGCTGATCTCCCACTCCATCAACGTCGCCAACGGAACCGCCTCCACCTCGAACTCTTTCTTCAAGCTCCTCAGCGTGCCCATCTTTTATCTGCCCTACCTCCGCCATCCCGTCAACGACACCGGACGCGAGAGCGGGCTGCTCATTCCCGTCATCAGTAACTCCACCATCAAGGGCCTCATCCTCGGCGAACAGGTCTACGTGGTGCTCAATCGCAGTATGGACATGGTGGTCGGGTCGGAGTTCTACTCCAAGCGCGGCTTTGCCCCCAACGGCGACTTCCGTTACAAGGGGCCCGGGCGTGACTACCTGACCGTCCGCTGGAACGCCCTCCTCGACCGCGGCATCGCCGCAACTCCGCCGGCCACCGGCACGGTCAACCAGGGCGGCATCGACGTTTTCGCCCTGGGCCGGTTGGATCTCTCGCCACAAACACGCGTGGCCGTCGACACAGAGTACCTTTCCAGCTATGTCTACAAACTGGTCTTCAATGACAACTATGCGCAGGCCGTGAGTTCCGAGGTGCAGAGCACCGTCTCCGTGACCCACCAGCACAACGGCTTCATTCCGTCGGCTTATCTGGGACGCCTGCAAACCTATGCCAGCTCCACCTCGGGAGATGAGGCCAGAATTCTCCACCTGCCCATCCTGCGCTACGATGTGCTGGACCGGCCGCTCGGCTCCGCTCCGCTCTACTGGGGCATGGGCTCCTCCATCGGCGATCTCAGCCGCGCTGAGTCCGGCTTTCACGCCCACAACGTGGGTCGCTTTGACTTCTATCCCCATCTCTCCCTGCCCATCGTCGCGGGCGGCTGGAGCATCGTTCCTGAGGTGGCGCTTCGCGACACCTTCTACACCGGCAGCCAGATTCCCGACCTCACAGGCGCGGCGCACGGCATCCCCACCATCAGCCACGATCCCCTCAACCGCACCGACGTGGAAGCCTCGGTCGACATCCGCCCGCCCGCCATGGAGCGCGACTTCCTGCTCAAGCGCTGGAACCGACAGTTGCGGCACGTCATCGAACCCGAATTCACCTATCGCTACGTAGGCGGCATCGGCGCCAGGGCTCGCAATATGCTCCTGCTCGATACAACAGACATTGCCACCAACACCAACGAAGTCGGCTTCTCGCTCACGCAGCGGTTCTACCTGCGCCCCATCGCGCCTCGGCCCTGCTCCAGCACAGAAGCCCCGCAACCCGGCGGTTGCCCCGACCAGCCGCGCGAGTGGGCAAGCTGGCAGATCGCGCAGAAATATTTCCTCGATCCCAACCTTGGCGGAGCCATCATTCCCAATCGCCGCAATGTGTTTGACACAACACTCGACCTCAGTGGCATCGCCTTCCTCACCGGACCCCGCAACCTCACGCCCATCACCTCCCGGCTGCGCTTTGAAGCCATTCACAATCTGCGGGTGGAGTGGGACATGGACTATGACCCCAGAGGCGGCCGCCTCGGCGCAGACAACCTCTACGCCGGTTACAGCTGGGGATCCACCACAGTGGGGCTCGGACACGCTCTGCTCAACGCCGTCGACGAGAAGGGCAGTTCCGCATCCACCATCCAGAGCCAGCAGTTGGAGCCTTTTCTGCAGATCGGCAAACAGAACGGAATGGGCTTTAATCTGGCCGTTAACAGCGGATACGACTTCGTCCACGGCGCGTTGCAGTACGCCGGCATACAGGCCATCTACAACTGGGACTGCTGCGGCCTCAGCCTCGGCTATCGGCGCTTTGCGCTCGGCTCCGTCCGCGATGAAACGCAGTACCTCTACAGCTTCACCCTGGCCAACTTCGGCTCCGTCGGCGACATCCGTCGCTCCAACACGGTCTTCCGCGACTCTACCCAGCCCCCCGCTTACTAAAGCCCGTTCACACCACCCGGTTCGATTGCGCTGCGCTTGCCTTTTCCGGGCTCCCGCGTCCACTTGAAAAGAAACTGGGAATGCTCTCCCAAGCCCGCTATCGGGCCGCGCTGGAGTATCCTTTTCTCAGAGGACTACCACTTGTCGCGCTTTCATTTTTTAGCTGCACTACTCGCAATCAGCTTCGCAATTGGCTGCAAGGCCCAGCCCGCACCGCAAGGTTCGCAGGATCTGGCGACCAATCGCCGCATCGAGGTCATGGTTCGTTCCAGGTTCAACGTGCCGCAGGATTACAATGTTTCGGTTGGCGAGCGCAAGCCAAGCCAGGTACCCGGCTATGACACGCTCCCCGTCACCCTCTCCCGCGGATCCAACTCGCAGGTGGTCCAGTTCCTTCTTTCCTCAGACGGCAAAACACTGGCGCGCATGGAGACCTTCGATCTGGTCAAGGACCCCGCCTTCGACATTGACGTCACCGGACGACCCATCCGCGGCAACCCCGCGGCCAAGGTAACGGTGATCAACTTCGACGATCTGGAGTGCCCATTCTGCGCCCGGATGCACGAGACCCTCTTCCCCTCCACAATCGAGCACTACAAGGACAAGGTGCGATTCATCTACAAGGATGACCCGCTCGTCGCGATCCATCCGTGGGCCATGCACGCCGCCGTGGACGCCAACTGCCTGGCTGCTCAAAACGCAGATGCCTACTGGACCTTTGTGGATTATCTCCACTCTCATGGCCAGGAAGTCACCGGCGAAGACCGCAACGTCACCAAGAGCTTTGCCACACTCGACCGCATTACCCATGAGCACGCCGTGGCGGCCAAGCTCGACGTGGCCAAAGTGGACGCCTGCGTGGCCAAGCAGGACGAGACACTGGTTCGCGCTTCAGCCAAAGAGGCTGATTCCCTCGGCGTGGATGGAACTCCGGCGCTGTTTGTGAATGGCGAGCGCATCAACGGCGCCATCCCCCAGCCGCAGATCTGGATGGTCATTGATCGCGCACTGCGCGCCGCGGGCGAAGAACCCCCAGCCGAGCCGGCGCCCGCACAACCCGCAGGTTCGGGCCGCTAAGAGCCCATATCCCTGCCCCGATGTCGGAGCACCCTTTCGAGGCCCGCAGCACAGGAACGCATGGGAATGTCCGGATGCCGTATCGCCGTCCCGGCCTGAGGATTTATCCTGAGATGCCGGGGGCTCTCTGGCTCCTCAGGAGATATCAGGTTGCAAGTTGAAGCTGTTTTCTATTCGCGCCGCCGTTTTGCCGCTTTCGCTTTTTCCTGCGGCTTGCTCCTGGCTGCTGTTGCCGGTTGTCATCGTGGCTCCTCTCCCGATGTGATGGCTACGGTCAATGGCAAGGAGATCATGCGCTCCGAACTGGATAAGTCCTATCAGGATTACCTGACCAGCATGGGCCAGAGTCCGCAGGCGCCTTCGGCCGAACAAGCCGGCATCGTACGCCTCAACATCCTGCACCAGATGATTGAGGATGAGATTTTGCAGCAGCGCGCCGCCAAGCTCAACCTTGCGGCAAGCGACGAGGATGTGAATGCAAAGCTCACTGAGATGAAGGCTCCCTTTACTCAGGAAGAGTTCGACCGGCAGTTGAAGCAGCGCAACCTCACCCTCGACGACCTCAAGCGCGACCTTCGCCGTTCTCTCACCAAAGAGAAGCTGCTGAACAAGGAGATCGAGTCCCGCATCAATATCACCGACTCCGATATCTCCAGCTACTATGCGGCGCACAAGGCCGAATTCAATCTAATCGAGCCCATGTATCATCTGGCCCAGATCGTGGTGACCACCTCTCCCTCGCAGCAGACGGGCAATCTGCAAAACAACAAGGCATCCGGCGATGCCGACGCCCGCAAGAAGATCCAGGCCTTGCACAATCGCCTTGAGAGCGGCGAGGACTTCGGCGCTGTTGCCATGAGCTTCTCTGAGAATCCAAGCAACGCTTCCAACGGCGGCGACATGGGATTTGTAGCGGAATCTGCGCTGCGTGGCGACCCCGCGGCCTACAACGCCATCGGCAGCCTCAAGCAGGGCGATATTTCTGACATCCTGCCCATCTACGACTCATCCGGCACAACCCACAAGGTTGTCGGCTACGCCATCTATAAACTCATTGCCCGGGAACCTGCCGGCCAGCGCGCGTTGAATGATCCACGCGTGCAGCAGACCATTCGCCAGTTCCTGCGCGAGAGCCACGCGCAACTGCTCAAGAACGCCTACTTTGAAATGCTCCACGATCAGGCCAAGGTGCGGAATTACTACGCCGAGCAAATCCTGAAGAACGGCGCGC
>JAJXXG010001043.1 GCA_021781255.1 Acidobacteriota bacterium | reverse complement strand
GATTGGCCTGGACGTGAATGGGCTGGTGAGCGAGGGTTCCGGCGAGAATATTTTTGCGGTGCGCAACGGCGTTCTGTACACGCCTCCGCTGGGCAACTCAGCATTGTCGGGCATTACCCGCGACAGCGTACTGACGATTGCACGGCACCTGGGACTGCCCGTGACCGAGCAGTCAATTCCACGCGAAATGCTGTACATTGCCGATGAGGTCTTCTTTACCGGCACGGCAGCGGAGGTTTCGCCCATCCGGTCGATAGATCGGATCGTGATCGGCGACGGCAAGCCCGGCGAAATCACGCAGAAGATCTCCGATGAGTTTTTCGCGATTGCCAATGGCCTGAAGCCGGACCGCTTTGGCTGGCTCACGCCGGTAAAGGTGAACGCAACGGAGCCGGTGAGCGCCTGAGTTAGCGAAACTGATAAGTCCATGGGTCATCCCCACAATGGGGATGACCCGTTTCTTTTGACGCCAATCTATTTATTCATGAGTTATTGACTGTTTTACAATGTAACTTTGTTCTTGACCCAAGTTATATTCGATACTACTCTCTTCGGTGTCATTACTTCCCCCGCGCGAGGTCAGGCCATGCCAGCAATCGATTGGGACTCAGCTATTCACTATGCGCGGCTGGTGAAGATTGCCGAAGACGTTCAACCGGCGGCCGAGTATTCCGCGCAGAACAAGGCGGATATTCAAACTCTGGGCTATGCATTTCTCCAGACAATCTATGGCAACGAGCTGGCGACGGAGGTCAGCCCGCATACCGGCGAGACAGTAACCTATGGATTTCTTGCTCTATCTGCCGCGGCGGAACTGGTGGCCATTGTGCGCGGGACGGACACGGTTCTGGAATGGATGCACGATGCGGCATTCCTGATGCTGCCTAATCCGATTCACTCTAGCGCGGGGATGACGGAGGATGGCTTCACGGCCATTTACAAGTCGCTGCGCACAGATCGCAATCCGCAGTCCACTTCGGCAATGGCCTCGATTGGCGCGTATGTCCACGCGGGGCAGGCGAAGACGGTGACGGTTGCGGGACACAGCCTTGGCGGGGCGCTGGCGACGTTGCTGACGCTGGACGTGGCGCTGAACACGGAGTGCCGCCAGCCTGTTGTTTACACCTATGCAAGCCCGAGGACAGGCGATCATCTTTTTGCCGGCTCGTTCAACGCTGCAATTTCCAGGAGTTACCGCATCTACAACCGGTCCGACCTTGTGCCTAACCTGCCGCCGTTCCTTCCGCTCCCCTATGAGCACACGAACACGGGCGTGGAGATGGTGCCGCCGATGAACGCGATCCAGGACAGCCTAGGCTGCGCACATCATTTGACGACGTATCTGTGGCTGATGGACCGGATGCAGGGCGGGCAGAGCTTTCCGGTCGATGGGGATTGCAGGGGGAGCGCTTATCCGGGACCGCCTGCGACCAGCGCGGTGGCATGAACTGAAGCGCCACTGTTAAAAAATGAGCGTGGCGGGCGGTTTGTGCCTTTCATTACCGCGCAGGTCTCTGCGGTTTCCTATAATCAGTAGGATGCGTTCCCGAAGAGATTTCTCCCGCTCCTTTTTCTTGCGCTCCCTCGTTCTGGTCATGACTTTGCTGCTGCCCGTGCTGGCGCAGGCGCAAGCATACGCGGGCAAGCCCAGGCTCATTGTGCTGATCGTCATCGACCAGTTTCGCGGTGATTATTTGAACCGCGATTACGCGCAATTCAAGGGGCGTGGGTTCCGGCTTTTCATGGACGAGGGCGCGTGGTTCACGGACTGCTACTACGACTACGCGAATACGAAGACAGCGCCGGGCCACTCGACCATCGCCACAGGCGCGTACACAGACGGGCACGGCATCGAGTCAAACGAGTGGTGGGACGCCTCGCGCTCAGACACGCACAAGGTGACCTCCGTCGAGGATGAGCGGTATCAGCTGGTGGATTTGCCGGCATCTTCCATCCCGGCAAACCAGCCCGGCGCGGCCGCGGATGCGCCGCATTACGTGATTGGCGCGTCACCGCTGAACCTGCGGGCCACAACGCTGGGCGATGAGCTGCGGCTGGCAACGCAAGGGCGGGCGCGGGTATTCGGCGTCTCGCTCAAGGACCGCGCGGCGATTCTGACGGCGGGCCAGGCCGCCAACGGCGCGTTCTGGATCGACCCGGCAAGCGGGCAGTTCACCACCTCGACCTATTACATGGAGCATCTGCCGGAGTGGACGCGGGCCTTCAACGCCAGCGGGCGCATTGCCCAGGCTGAGCGCGAGGCAAACGCCGTCGGCACCAGAAACTTCTTCGGCCAGGTTGGCAAGACGCCGGCGGCCAATCGCTATGAGCTGGACTTTGCCAAGGCGCTGATCACGAGTGAAAAGCTGGGGCAGAACGGCGTCACGGATATGGTGACCATTTCGCTCTCGGCCAACGATATTCAGGGGCATCAGTTCGGGCCGGATTCTGAATCGGAGCAGAATATGATTCTGAGCCTGGACCGCGATCTGGACGGTTTCTTCTCTTGGCTCGACCAGACCGTGGGACTCAAGAACGTGTGGCTGGCGCTCTCGGCCGACCACGGCATCGCGCCGATTCCGGCGGTGGCGGCAAAGCTCGGCATCCACTCCGCCACGGTGGATATGAAGGCGGTGTACGCGAGCCTGAATGCGTCGTTAAATGCGCGCTACTCGCCCGACGCTAAGGCGAATTACCTCATGCCCGGCCCGGATCTGCCCTACATCGTGCGGGACAAGCGCGCGTTTGAAAAGGTGCACGTGCATGAGAAGGACGCTGAGGCTGAAGTGGCAGCTCTGCTGCCCGATGCTGTGGCAAGCCAGGCGCCCAGGCCCGACGGCCCGCTGCCCCTGCAGCATCGTCTGCCGCCCGCGCCGGAGGTGGTTGGGGTCTACTCGCGGCTGGCGCTGGCCAATGGCGAGCTGCCTCCCAGCGAGTGGGGACGCGAACTGGCGCACAGCTACACGTACCACCGCAACTGGTATGTGATGCTGGTTCTGGGCGGCTACCAGATGGAGGGCATGCCGGGCCAGGGCGGCACCAACCACTTCAGCCCGTGGTCCTATGACCGGCATGTTCCATTGGCCTTCTATGGGACGCCGTTTGTGCCCGGCGCGTATCATGGACATGTGGCCCCGGTGGACCTGGCAGTCACGTTCGCCTCGCTGGCAGGCATCAATCAACCGTCGGCGGCGGTGGGCCGCGTGCTTACCGAAGCGCTGAAGCCAAGCCATCCAGCGAGCCAGTAGAAATCCAATAGCCAAGGAAGACAGCCGCGCGTGAAACCCGACATGACAGTGCAGTTTGCCGGGCTGGAACTGACAAACCCGGTGATTGCCGCAAGCGGCACCTTTGGCTACGGCATTGAATTTGAGGAAATCGTCGCGCTGGAGCGGATTGGCGGCTTCTCCACCAAAGGCATCTCACTGGAGCCGATGGCGGGCCACCCGCCGCCGCGCATTCTGCAGACAGCAGCAGGAATGCTGAACGCGATCGGGCTGCAAAACGTGGGCGTGGAGGATTTCATCGCGCACAAGCTGCCGCCGCTGGCGCGGTATCCCAAGTGCAAGGTGATCGTCAACGTCTTCGGATACACGGTGGGCGAGTACCTGGGGGTGATCAGGCGCCTCAATGATGTGGCGGGCATTGCGGCGTATGAGTTGAATGTCTCCTGCCCCAATGTGCATGCGGGTGGAATGGCCTTTGGAGCGGATGCGGGCTCGCTGGAATACCTGGTGCGCGAGGCAAAGACTGCCGCGGCACGTCCTCTGATCGTCAAGCTCTCTCCCAATGTGACTTCCATCGCGCACATGGCGCGGGTAGCGGCCGGCGCGGGCGCCGATGCGCTGAGCCTGGTGAATACATTCCTTGCCATGTCCATCGACGTGGAAACGCGCAAGCCTCGGCTGAGCAATGTGACCGGCGGCCTTTCAGGCCCGGCCATCAAGCCCATCGCTCTGCGCATGGTGTACGAAGCGGCGCACGCCGTTTCGATTCCCATCCTTGGCATGGGCGGCATCGTGACCCCGGAAGACGCGGTGGAGTTTCTGCTGGCTGGGGCAACAGCCGTGCAGGTGGGTACGGCCAGCTACGCCGATCCGCGGGCTGTGGAGCGCCTGGCGGCAGGGCTGGAATCATGGTGCCGCAGCCATCATGTGGAGAAAGTCAGCACCCTGACCGGCGGTCTGGACATTCCACACACGCACAAATAGCTTCGCGGCTGCCGGCGACTGAAGAATCCAAGTTGAACTGATTGGGAAACGAGTGCGGGGCAGCAAAGGGTGCCCTGCGGATGAAAAATGCGCAGATTGTGCGCGGAAAGAATTGGCTCCTCAGGTAGGACTCGAACCTACAACCCTTCGGTTAACAGCCGAATGCTCTGCCATTGAGCTACTGAGGAGTGTCTGGCGCTTGATTGTCCTCTATCAAATTA
>JAJXXG010000113.1 GCA_021781255.1 Acidobacteriota bacterium | reverse complement strand
GGTCAGCAAACTCGGCTTATTATGTATGTCCCACCTGTGGCTTTACGACGCGTCAGGTCGATTTTGCGAAATGTCCGTCTTGTTTCACGCCCAAAGAAAAGTTTGAAAAAGTGGCGTAGATCTCACTGGGCCTGGCAGCAGGATGCTGGACAGGCCCGGTCACTTTGCCGTCAGGAGGTGCCTTATGCTGCAGCTTCCGCCAATGCCTACATGGGATTCACTGCATCCGCTGATCATTCACTTTCCAATTGTTCTACTGCTCATCAGTCCACTATTCATTCTGATCAGTGCCGTGCTGGCTCCTCCGAAGGGACGCCCGTACATGACGGTGGCCCTGCTTCTGCTCCTGTTAGGGACGGGGAGCCTTTTCCTTGCGGCAGAAACCGGCGAGGCTGCAGCGGATCTTGCAGAGCGCAGTGAAGGGATGAGTGCCGTGCTGCAGAGCCATGAAGAGCTAGCCTCAAAGACCAAGATCGTGTTCTCCGGACTGTCTGTGCTTCTGCTTGGCATGGTGGTTTTCTTCCGGCTTTTGCGGCATGTTGAAAGCCGGCTCTTTTCCACGTATCTGCCACTGACGTTTCTGGTGCTCTATTCCGTGGGTGTGCTCTTTTTGATCAATACGGCTCATGCCGGCGGGCGCCTGGTGCATGAATTTGGAGTTCATGCCATACTGCCCGATGCCGGAGGCCAGGCTGAGGCAATGTCCACAAAGGAAGCGACATCCGAGCAGCAGAAAGAATAGGCGGCAGGGTGACGCACTGCAGTGTTTCAGGCGTAGACTGGTTGCGATGTTCTGATCCATATTGTCCATGACGCACAATACTCCGTCGATGGAACAGCTCGAAGCGCATGCTTTTCGCAGACAGCAGATAGCATTTTGTGTCTTGACGCTCTTTGTCATAGCAGTGCTTCTCCTTCTGCACGTGCTTTTTTCGTCGCTGTTGGGAGAGCCCTCGATCGCCGTCATTTTGCTTCTGGGCGCCAGCTTTGCAATCAAGCTCTTTGAATCCATCTGGCTGCAGGGGCGACATGACGGCATATCAGAGCGTTCCGCAAGGTTCGAGACGGCCTTATCGATTGGAGGCATTTTCGTCCTTGCGGCGCTTCTTGCCTTTCTGACGGACAGGGATGATGCGCCATATTTTGTTCTGTTAGCTATTCCGATCCTGCAGTCTGCCTACCATTTCGGGCTGCTGCCTACGGCATTGACGGTTGTCAGCGCGTCGGGAATGATCTTTGCGTGGATTCATCACTATTCGGATAGCCATCCGCCCGCACATCCAACGGAGTATCTTGAGGCCGGAGTCATCTCCACCATCTTCGCGCTGATGGGATTCCTTGTGTGGTTTCTCGTCCACCAACTGCGAGAACAGCAGACGTTGCTTTACGAGAATCTGGCCGAACTGAATGCAACGCGAGAGAAACTCATCTTTGAAGAAAAGCTGGCTGCCGTCGGACGCCTTGCCAGCGGCATTGCGCATGAGATTCGCAATCCGGTGGCGATGATTGCCAGTTCGCTGGATACGGCAAATGATCCGGGATTGGAGCGGAAGGAGCGCGAGGAGATGTTTGCCATTGCCGCGCGTGAGGCCAAGCGCCTTGAAAATCTTACAACCGATTTCCTGACGTATGCGAGGCCCTCCGATCCGCAATACTCCGAGGTTGCAATTGGCGACATCCTGCATCACATCGTAGATGTAACGCGCATGCGTGCGGCGGATCGGTCGATCACCGTGGGCTGCCAGTCGGACGACGAGATTCTTGCGGAGATTGACGCACTGCAAGTGGAAGGGGCGCTTCTCAATCTCTCTCTGAACGCTTTGGATGCGGCTGCAGATCATGGCCGGATTGAGTTGAAGGCATGGGTAAAGGGTGGGCTACTGCATGTGGAGGTGGCAAACTCAGGAAAATCCATTCCTGATTCACTTCTGACAAGAATATTTGAGCCATTTTTCACAACGAAACAAACTGGAACGGGACTTGGTCTGGCAATTGCTAGAGGAGTTGCGATTGCCCATGGTGGGGAACTGTGGGTCAGCAGGAACGAGGATGGGGTGGTGGCCTTTACCATGACATTACCCGTACATGCCTTGCACGCTGCCAATCATGCACTGAGGGAGCCAAGTTATGGCGAAGGTATTAATCGTTGACGATGAGCCCGGGATGCGGCGGATTCTTGCCGTCAATCTACGCAGGGATTCGCATGTCTCCGTTGAAGCTGCAGGCGTGGTGGAAGCGCTTGGTCTGCTTGCCCGAGAGGACTTTGATGTCGTCCTGACCGACCAGAAGATGCCCGACGGTAGTGGCCTCGATATTCTGCACGCGGTGCAAGAAGATGATCCAACCACCTCAGTGATTTTTCTGACGGCCGTAGGAACGCTGGAGCTTGCCGTGGAGAGCATGCGGCAGGGAGCCTTTGATTTTCTGACAAAGCCGTTTGTTCCGGATGTGGTGCGGGCAGCGGTGCGTCGTGCCGGGGAGCGTACCGCGCTGTTGCGCGAAAATGCGGTGCTGAAAACGGAGATGCGCAAACTGGAGGGGGGCGATGAAATCCTGGGCAACAGCCCCGCGGTCCGCGCTGCCCGTGACTTTATCAGCCGCGTAGCGGGCACAAATACCACAGTGCTGATCACTGGCGAGACAGGCACGGGCAAGGAGCTGGTTGCTCGCGCAATTTATCGCAACAGCCTGCGCTCACAAAAGCCGTTCATCGCCATTAACTGCGCAGCGGTGGCTGAGAGCCTGCTGGAGAGCGAACTCTTTGGCCATGAGCGCGGCGCTTACACGGGTGCGGATAAATCGAGAGCCGGACTCTTTGAGGCCGCGCATGAGGGAACGCTGTTCCTGGATGAGATTGCGGAGATGTCGGCTGCGGCGCAAGCAAAGCTGCTGCGCGTGCTTTCAGACGGCGGTATACAGCGTGTTGGGTCAACCCTTACGCGCAAGGTGGACGTCCGCGTTCTGGCGGCGACACATCGCAATTTGCGCGAGCGTGTTCAGAATGGGCTCTTCCGGGAGGACCTGTATTACCGGCTGGCGGTAGTCCCGATTCACCTGGCTCCGCTGCGCGAAAGAAAAGAAGACCTGCCGGAACTTTGCCGCGTGCTCTGCTTGCGAATCGCAGAAGAGATGAAGGTGCCAAGCAGGCCTCTCAGTCATGCCGCGCTGGAAAAGCTGAGCCAGTATGCTTTTCCGGGCAACGTGCGAGAGTTGCGGAACCTGTTGGAACGCGCGCTGATTCTAGGGCAAAGCCTGGAGTTACAGCCGGAAGACTTTATGCTGCAATCGATCGTTACAGTTGCAGAGGCAACAAACGCGGATGTATCGATTGAAGGTGTTGCCGCACTGCTGCCGAAGCATTTGGATCTTCGTGAAACCATGGCTCGACTGGAACGGGCATTGATTGTAAGAGCTCTGGATTTTGCAAAAGGTGTTCAGGCAGAGGCGGCGAGGCATCTTGGGCTGTCGCGCAGCGACCTGGGATACAAGGTTGGCAAGTACGCCTTGAGTTCCAAGACCGAAGAGCACTCGGAGACTTCGCTCGTGTAGTGGCCGGAATTCAGGATCTGGGGCCATTGCAAGCGTTGAGCAATCGAGAAATCAGCTATTTGCTTGTCGAGCCACTGGCTGCTTTGGTTTGGTCTAGATCGACCGCGAGCGGACACTGCGCGCAGTTCGCGACCCTTCCGCAATGCGCTTTGCCTACGGCAACGGTGAGCGCGTGAAACTCGTTATAGAGCGGAACATGCACGTGTGCCGGATCTGAGGAGAATGCCTGACGCGTCAGTTGCGTCAGAGACTCATATTCCGCGCGATTTCGACGTGGTGAGGGTACAACCATGCCGTGCCGATCCACGATGCGGCGAAGATATTCATCCGCCACCGGGATGGGATGCTTGAGCGCATACAGAAGAATGGCGTCCGCAGTCTCTGGACCAACGCCCGGCAGTTGGAGCAGGCGCTTGCGAAGCAGAGGCGTTGGAGCCGATGCCATTGTATCGAGCGATCCGGAAAATTCAGCATCCAGCATCGCAATGAAGGCTCGGATTGCAGGCGCCTTGCGCGTTTGGAAACCGGAAGGGCGAATGAGTTCCTGCAAGTCCGCAACAGGGATGGATCGCAGGCCTTCGAGAGAGATAGCCTGTGCGTTGCGCAGGTTCTGGAGCGAGCGTTCGACACCTTTCCATGAGGTGTTCTGCGTGAGGTAGGCCCCTATCACGACTTCAATTGCCGTTTGAGCGGGCCACCAATGCTGTGGCCCATAAGCATGCAGCAGGAGATCGTGCATCTGGCGCAGCCGGTGAGGCGGCGAGGGGCGTGGACTCGTCTTCACCGAAGCGCATCCTCAGGTGGCGCAGACTGCAATTGCTGCTTCCATTCGAGAATACGTGCACGTGCGGCTGCGGCTTCTGCCTCGGGAACGTGGCCCGCTA
>JAJXXG010000682.1 GCA_021781255.1 Acidobacteriota bacterium | reverse complement strand
TTGGCATTGGCGTACCCGGGACAGCCGATTCAAACAAGGGTGTTGTTGTTTACGCTCCCAATCTCTTTTGGACTAACGTAGACATAGCTAAGCCTATCCAACAGGCCTTCAATGTTCCGGTTTACTTAGTGCAGGACACCAGGGCCGCTGCCTGGGCCGAGTATTTAGTGGGTACCGGTGCGGGCCTTCGCAGTGTGGTCAGCATCACGCTCGGAACAGGTGTAGGTTGCGGAATGGTCTTCGACGGAAGGATCTTCCATGGCGCCCTAAACAGCGCCGGAGAGTTTGGCCACCAGCTCGTGAAATTTGATGGCAATCTTTGCAATTGCGGCCGCCGCGGCTGTCTGGAAGCGCATGCCGGCGGATTGGAGATTCTGCGAGAGGCGACCCGTAGAATTCCTGATATCTACCAATTGCTGCAGAAGAGCCCGTTTCATGTTGGGGTCAGTGACGTGTTTCAGCTCGCACTTGAAGGAAATGAGGAAGCTCTCGAAATTGTCAGTTGCGCGGTCCGATATATCGGAATGGGAATTGTCAATCTGATCAATATCTGCAGTGTGGAGCTCATTAGTCTAAGCGGCGGCATTAGCAATGCCTCTCCTGAGCTTTTACTAGAGCCACTCCGCAGGTTCGTGAGAGAAAGCGCTTACGTTCCCGTCGCGCACAAAGTTTTAGTTTGCAGGTCTGTCTTGGGTGAAGATGCGCCTTTGATAGGAGCAGCCTTACTCTATCGCGAAGACTCGGTTCTGAATCAGGAAATTGGAGTGGACCCAAAAATGTGATAGGCGGAAAAGCCCGTTGCAGAAAATCAGTATCCATCCGAGCAACTACCCGGTTGACGGTGACTAGTGTAGTGCGTCGTAAATGATGACCATTATTATCGCAACGCGTCCATACTATGGAGGACGACATAGTATGCGGATTGCCGCGGCGGTTGCCCTGAACCCGGAACAGAGACAAGCCCTGGAGCGGATGGCGCGGTCCCGCTCCATGCCGGCGCGACTGCTGGAACGGGCGCGCATCGTGCTGCTGGCCGCCGATGGTATGGAAAACAAGCAGATTGCCAGACGGATGGTAAGCGTTTGGTCCGGACCGTCTGGACGAAGTTGATCATTATATAGACGATGCATGTATGGAACAGAGCATCGCGGCAGATTCGGAGTTGGTCGGCGGGCGTGTAGACGGCAGAAGGCGTTGGCGCACGATTGAAGAGAAGCGGCGGATTGTGGAAAAGGCGATGGCGCCAGGTGCGAGTGTGGCTCAGGTTGCGCGCCAGCACGGAGTGAACGCGAACCAGGTATTCCAGTGGCGGCGTCAGTACCAGGCCGGCGATCTTGCTCTTCCGAGTGGTGATGGTTCGAAGCTGCTTCCCGTGATCGTGACAGATTCTACGGAACAGCACTCCGCGGAATTGCCCATTGACAGCTGCAGGGGTTCGATCCACATTGAGTTCCCTGGAAGAGCATTGGTAAGCATCGAAGCAGGTGTCGATCCAGCGTTGGCCGCAGCCGTCATCGAGAGACTTGCGCGGTGATCGAACTTCCGAAGGGCACCAGGATTTGGATCGTCGCGGGGACTACAGATACGCGCAGGGGTTTCGATGGGCTCAGTGCTCAGGTGCAGGGCGCTCTTCAGAAGGAGCCGCTGTCCGGGCACGTGTTCATCTTCCGTGGACGGAGAGGCGACATCGTAAAACTTCTCTGGGCTGACGGCGATGGACTATGTCTTCTCGCGAAGCGTCTTGAACGAGGACGATTCATTTGGACCAAGGCCGAGAGTGGCGCTTTGTCGCTCACGCGTGCGCAGTTGTCGATGCTTCTGGAGGGCATCGATTGGCGGCGCGTAGAGCGCACGTTTGAACCAGATCCAGCAGCATAATCCGATGATTTTTTAGGATGAACATTTCAGCTTTCATGGCATACTTCGGCCATGACGTTCACTGCCTCGGATCACATCAACTTCTCCGATCCCGAAGTAGTGAGAGCGCTGCTGAACGACCAGGCTCGCGAGCTGGTTTTGAGAGATCAACTCCTGGCTGAGAAGGACGCGCTGATCGCGCGCCGGGATGCGGAGATCGCAGCCAGAGATGAGAAGCTTTCATCTCGCGATCAGCAGATCGAACACCTAAAGCTGCTACTCGAGAAGATGTGCCGTGATGCGTATGGCGCCAAGAGCGAGAAGCTTGACCGCAACGTAGATCAGCTGGAGTTAAAGCTCGAGGAACTCCAGTCAGATCAGGCCGCGGACGAAGTTATTGAACAGCTCGCCTCCGACACGCCTATCAAGAACAAGCCAGCGCGCAAGCCGCTTCCCGATCATCTCCGGCGCGAAGTCATCACCCATACTCTCTCTCAGGAGTGTTGCCCGGACTGCGGGGGCAAGCTACGCAAGCTCGGCGAAGATGTGTCGGAGCACCTTGAGCGCATTCCTGAGACATTCAAGGTAGTCCGTCATGTGCGCGTGAAGATGAGCTGTTCGAGTTGCGACAAGATCGTGCAACCGCCAGCGCCACCTCGGCCCATTGAACGCTGCCTGGCAGGCCCTGCACTTCTGGCCCATGTCCTTTCCGCGAAGTATGCCAACCACATACCTTTGAACCGCCAGTCGGAGATCTACGCACGTGAAGGCGTTGAGCTAGATCGCTCCACTCTCGCAGGCTGGGTTGGCGCATCGAGCCAGTTGCTCGCTCCGCTCGTCGAAGCCGTTCGCCGACACGTCATGGCGGGCCGCAAGATCCATGCTGACGACACGCCGGTTCCGGTGCTGTCGCCTGGACGCGGCAGAACGAAAACAGGGCGGCTGTGGACCTACGTTCGCGACGATCGCCCCGCAGGTGTTAACACTGCTCCGGCAGTCTGGTTTGCTTACTCGCCTGATCGAAAGGGTGAACATCCGCAACGGCACCTGAAGGATTTTCGTGGAGTGCTACAGGCCGACGCGTATGCGGGGTACGGGCACCTTTATGGGACGGGCAACATCCAGGAAGCGGCCTGTATGGCTCATGCTCGTCGCAAGCTACACGACATCCAGGAGATTCATCCCTCGCCGATCACCACGGAAGCACTCGATCGGATCGGCGCACTTTATGGAATCGAACGCGAGATCCGGGGCCAGACGGCGGAGCGACGAAGAGAAGTCAGGCAGGCCAGAGCCAAGCCGCTTCTCGAGCAATTGCATCGATGGTTCGAACAAAAACTCGCGACCTTGTCCGCGAAGTCCGATACCGCGGCGGCGATTCGTTATGCACTCTCGCGCTGGCGCGCCCTCACGCGCTATGTCGATGATGGGCTCATCGAGATCGACAACTCCAGCGCCGAGCGTGCATTGCGCGCTGTCGCTCTGGGCAGGCGTAATTATCTGTTCGCGGGCGCCGACTCCGGCGGCGAACGGGCGGCAGCGATCTACTCTCTCGTCGGAAGTGCCAAACTGAATGGCGTTGACCCGGAGCTCTACCTCCGTACCGTCTTAACGCGGATCGCAGAGCATCCGATCAACCGCATCGATGACCTGCTCCCCTGGAACTTCCAAACCGATACTGTCTCGGCCTAGTTGTGTCCACAAGTCGCGACTTGTGGACACGATAGTCAGAAGTCTGACTGTCAAGACGGTTCAGACCACACGCTTACGGATCTCCATCTGCTCGGCCGTCAACTCGCCGTTCCTGCCGGAGCCGCGCAGCTTGCCCGCTCGGTGAGCCTTCACCCAGTTCGCTAATGTCTGTTCCACAATCCCGAGGCTGCGCGCCGCCTCGGAAACACGCTGGCCCGACTCCACCAGACGCACCGCCTCCTGCTTGAACTCAAGCGTGTAGGCCTTCCGCGGTATCTTCATCATCTTCGTCATCCCTTCGCAGTGTAATCACCCTGCTAAGGGGTACGTTTTCCGGGGGCAAGCTCAGATGTGGGTGCAAACTGGGTGCATTTTGCACCCAAGTTGCACCCAATTTTCGTCAGATTTATAGCGCCAAATCATCCCGTAACTCTTTTTGGAATGTATGGCGGGGACGACGGGCTCGAACCCGCAACCTCTGCCGTGACAGGGCACAGGAAACCGGTAAGTTATAGAAAATAAGCGCAATGGATGGCTCCTTTTGGCGCTTTGAGGCACGCATGGTAATCGTTATTGTGTCCTTAGTGTGCCCACGACCTCTGCCCTTCCGACCTCTGCCCAAATCCGAATTGCGGCTATGAGTGCGCCAGCAATGGCTGTGATTCATCGCTAGCGGGAGTTTACTGAGAATGCGGCAAAAACGCCTGTAGGTTGTTCTTTGTTTGGAAGTTACGCTGGTGCAGTTGTATTACCCACGTTGGGTACTACCGAGCTGATCGAGGCTCAGCACCTGGGCCAGTCTCTGCTGCGTCAGGGATTGTCTAGAAAGAACGGTGGCAAGACGATTTGGCCCCTTCTCTCCCTGAGGCGGATAGAGCAGGGTGT
>JAJXXG010000084.1 GCA_021781255.1 Acidobacteriota bacterium | reverse complement strand
TTCGATAGCTTGGGTGAGGGCTTCGCGGCCCTTGTTTAGAGCCGGAAGCAGGCCATCTTTTTCCGAATCGAGCATCTCACCCTCGTCATCCTAACTTGCATTGCGGGAACGATACAGCGAAACCCATTCTAGTCGGTATGGCGGGCAGCCTTGAATGGTGGATGAGGCGCACTCGAGTTGCCCTCCGAATCACTCACCGACTTGAAAATCGGGCTCTAGCCGTATTACCGGCCAGCGACGGGCGATGATGACCCTTGCCGATGTTGATCAATTTGGCAACTTCCGGGGCATTGTCTCCATCGCCGACAACTCGCCCGGAGTAGCGCAAGCCGTATCTCCGCAAATGATTTTCATCGATCCTTACGGAACATCAGGGCCACTTGAAAGAGAAGGCCGCTGAATGCAATGACGAGCATCGCTGGAACAATACGGTCGTATAAAGAGCGAATGAAAGCGAAGATTGAGAGCACAAGCATGGCTGCCCAAAAGATAAGCAGCAAGACGGGAATTTGTTCTGTGGGAACGCGCGAAGCCACGTCTGAATAATCTCACAAGCTCGAACACAACGTCTCCCTCACCCTTCATGCGGGCGAGTGACCGGCAAACGTCGCCTTTGGTCAGCAACCGCCTATCGTCGCGTTAGAAATTAAGCAACATCCACAGAAAGAATCACCCATCTATTGTCCGAAGCGCGAGACACTGGCCTCGCGATTCAAATTCCGGCTGGACGAGTGAGTTGGCGGGGATAAGCGCAAATTAACCTTCCATCCAATATTGCTGGGCTGAACTCCGATTCCGTGGGCCCATTCCGGATGCAAGCAATCTCAATCAGCCCTCTGGCCTGCTTATATTGCTTACCACCGCTTGCTCTATTCGTACCGAAGGGCCTCGACTGGATTGATTCGTGAGGCCCGGCGCGCGGGGAGATACCCGGCCGCCAGGCCGGCCAACAAAAGCACAAGCACCGAAGCCGTGAGGCTGAGCGGATCGGTTCCCGTGAGCCCGTACAGCATTTTCTGCACCAGCCGCGTGCCTTCGATCGTCACCGGCAGTCCGGTGGCAACTCCTGCAGCAATCAGCAGAATGATTTCGCGAATCACGCGCCAGCCGACTTCCGCGCGCCCCGCGCCCAACGCCATGCGAATTCCAATCTCACTCGTCCGCCGGCTCACCAGGTACGACATTAGCCCATAAAGACCGATGCACGAGAGGAAAACGGCAACCAACCCGAAGAAGGCGGCGAGCTCCGCAATGGTGGTGTGGTCGGAATACGAATTCGCCACCTGCTTGTCCAACGTCTCCACGTTCATGATCGGCAACCGCTGATCGACAGAATGGATCGCTTCCTGCACTTCTCGCGAAATGGCGCCGAAATCGCCCGTATAACGAACCTCCAAGTCGCCGAATTCCCATTCCCTCTGCGTGTAGGGAAGATAGTCGACGTAGTCTCCCGTCCCGGTAAGACTGAGGGCCTTCACGTCTTTGGCGATCCCGATCACCTCTTCCACGATGGGGTGGTTGCTGGGGTTGTTGGGATTGCCAATCGAGTAAGTGCGACCGATCACCGCACCGGCCGGAAACAGATTTCGTGCCATGCGCTCGCTGATGATGGCCACGCGCTGTGACGTTGCCGAGTCCTGCGGGCCGAACTCGCGGCCAGCCAGTAGCGGAATCTGCATCACCTTGAAATACTGGTTGCCGATGATATTGTGCACCACGTCTGCTTTGTAATTGACCGGCATGCCAGCGACCACAATATTGGTGCTCCAGCTCCCTTCGCCAAACGTGAAAGCAGAGAAGCTAGCGGCCTTCACCCCGGGCAACGCATTCACGCGACCCTCGATCTGCTGGTAGAGCAGCGTCATTCGCCGATCGTCCCTCTTATAACCGGTGACGTCCGAGTCGATGTTGAGCCGCAGTACACTCTGTTTATTGAAACCGGTGTCCACGCGGCTCAGATTCACCAGCGTGCGTAGAAACAGGGATGCGACCGTCATCAGCACCAGCGACACCCCCACCTGGAACACCACCAGTACCTTGGCCAGAGGAGTCCGGCTGCTGAAATAAGATGCCCCGCTGCCTGTCTTCAGGCTCGGCGTCAACTGCAGCCGGGTCGCCCGCAGCGCCGGCAGGGTTCCGAACAGCAATGCTGTTGCAATCGTCACCGCCAGCGTGAAAACGAGCAGGGGCGCGTTGAGTGACACGTCGAGCGGAACCGTATCGGCCCCATCCGAGATCATGCGCAGCAAAACGTGATCGACCCCCATCGCGAACCCCACGCCGAGGGCTCCTCCCGCCAGAGCTAATACCAGGCTTTCGGTAAGGAGCTGGCGCACGATTCTCCAGCGCCCTGCTCCCAGCGCCTGTCTCACCGCCAGCTCACGCGCCCGCGCCGTGGATCGGGCCAGCAGCAGGTTGGCGATGTTCGCGCAGGCTATCAGCAACACCAGCGCCACAATGCCCATCAGGATTTTCAGCGGCAGCGAGTACTCTCGCCGCAATCCGGAAAGCCCGCGTTCGATCGATTGCAGTTGCACGTGCGATCTCGCGAGGTTCTCCAAATTCTGCGAGGTCAACTTTGCATCGGGAAAGCCCCGCAGGATCTGCTGGAACAGCACGTTTGTGTTTGCCGTCGCCTGCCCCAGACTGACCCCCGGCCTAAGACGTCCGATGATATAAAGCGACTCCGAAAAATCGCCTTTGTATGAACCCCAATTCGGTGGAATCACTCCCGCCATCGAGAGCGGCGCCCACGCATCCGGCGCTTCCCCCACGGTGGTGCCGAAAAACTCCGGCGGAGCGACCCCAACGATCGAGAACACTGCGTTGCCGAGCTTGATAGTGTGATGAAGCAATCCTGGATCGGCGCCCAGCCTGCGCTTCCAGAACGCATCGCTTATCACTAGGACCGGATGATTACCTTCGCTGGAATCGTCGTTCTCATCCAGCATCCGTCCCAGTTCGGCTCTCACGCCCAATGTCTCGAAATACGTCCCCGAAACCGTCTGAACGCTGACTGCCTCGGGAACTTTATCCTCGTCCACTAGACCGTGAGGCTCGTTCATCATGCTGAACACGGCTGCCGTCTGCGAGAAGACATCGTTCCGGCGCTGGAACTGCCGATAAAACGGATACGAGTAGAGTTGGGTGGACGCAAAGCTGTTCGTGATTCCCGCAATGTCCGCTCTGCCCAGCATCACCAGTTGCTGTGGATTCTTCACCGGCAGTGAGCGCAGCAACAGCGCATCAAGAAAGCTGAAGATCGCGGTATTGGCGCCGATTCCCAGCGCCAGCGAGATTAGCGCCACGATCGTGATCGACGGGGTGCGCAGCATCGCGCGTATGCCATAGGCTACGTCCTGCAGAAGTGCCTCCAGCCAGTTCCATCCCCAAGCCGTCGTGCTCTTCTCTACCATTCGCGTTGTGTTCCCAAACCTGCGCAACGCCGCCTGCCGGGCCGCGTCCGAGTCCAGTCCCGCCGCCATCTGCTGTTCGCGGCGCAGCTCCACGTGAAGCCGCATCTCGTCTTCCAGTTCGCGCCGGAACGTGGCGCGATGGAACAGCATCTCAACTCGTCGTTTCAACTCGCCCATCCAACTCATAAGCGCGCCTCACGCCGTCTGCAGAATGCGCGCAATCGCGCCCATCACCCGTTCGAACTGCGATATCTCGATCTGCAGTTGCTTCCTGCCGTCACGCGTCAGTGTGTAGTAGCGCGCGCGCCGGTTCCCGGATGTCACTCCCCACTCCGCCGTCACCCAGCCTTTGATCAGCATGCGTTGCAGCGCGGGGTAAAGCGACCCCTCCTCTACCTGCAGCACGTCCGCAGATGAGTCTTGGATGAACTCCGCAATCTCGTATCCGTGCAGCCGGCCGTGGACGGCAAGCGTCTTCAGGATCAGGAGGTAAAGTGTGCCTGGAGGGATTTCATCTCTACCAACGCCAAGATCTCCCTTTTGGCGAATGATTGCGGCCATTGTCTTCGCGACCTCACGAGTGGCATAGTCTGTCTATGGCAAGACTGAAGTACATCTTACCCTTTTGTCAAGAAAGCCTTCAACCAGCGATGGAAACTAGTTTGTCTACCCAAGGCACCTTTCCAGTGCATTTTGGCGGTTGGGGGCGCTTCAGCCCGGCGTGGATTCGGGCGCCGACTCGCCGCTTACTGCCTTTACTGAAGCTTCTGGTCACGCGTGCGTTCGCGTACGGCCGTCGTTTGACGACTTGAGGCCAAACCCACTCACCTACCACGATTGTGCGCGCCTTGCCGGGTGAATCTCGGCAAAAGGGGATGCCGTCAATCAAGACGCTGCATGTGCGTCCGAGTTCCTGACTTCGGGCGATGTCAGGTTGACCGGCTGCTCTTCAGTTTGCGTCTGGTAAACATCCCTCCATTTCCGAACGTCGCCCCAGGAACGCTCCAGCCTGGGTGGA
>JAJXXG010001216.1 GCA_021781255.1 Acidobacteriota bacterium | reverse complement strand
GAGTCTCCAGCCGCACGGTTCATCCAGGCCATCTGGACGCGTAGCTCAACTGGCAGAGCATTCGGCTCTTAACCGACAGGTTGTAGGTTCGATTCCTACCGCGTCCACCAAATAAAATCAACAACTTAGAGCATCCGAAAGTGAGCTGGAAACGGCGCAGAATGGGCGACTGTACCCATTTTTGTACCTACCCCACTTCAAAATGCTTCGCATTCGGTAGCAACAATTCTCAAAGTTGCGTGGTTTCTCAGGCGCAAGAATCCTCCCATCAACCGACGCGTCTCGCGGTCCAGAACTTGCGCGAGTCTCCTTCCTGCTTCATTGTCCATTTCGCGTTCGGCGCGTCACGCGCCCGAGCCGAAGCACCGATGAGAGGAGCAGGCGATGAGTGTTTTTCAGAGAGGAAGAGTTTGGTGGTACAAGTTCTACTTCGCGGGCCGGGAAATCTCCGAGTCCTCCAGGTCGCGATCAAAGACCTTAGCGAAAGAGGCCGAGAAGCAGCGGCGCAGGGAATTGGAAGAAGGATTTCACAACCTCAGCAACGCGCGGGAGCAGCGCATCCGGCCCCTGAAGGAGATCATCGACGAATACCTGGTCGGCTATGGGCTGCGCAACCGCGCGCCGCGTTTTGCCACATATGCGTTGGGGCATGTGTCCCGAATACTCGGGAACAAACTGACCGTGGATGTGGATGCTGCCGAGGTCTTGAGATACCAGGAAGATCGGCTACGCGAAGGCGCAGCTCCCAAGTCCATCAACGAAGAAGTGCGCTTTCTCTTAAATATGCTGGGCGATCCAGGGGAAATCGTCCGCGCCCGGTTGCGCAAGAAGAAGCAACTTAAGCTGAAGGTGAGAACAACAATCGGCAAGGCATTCGACGCTTTCGAGACGAACAAGCTCAGCACCGAAGTCGCAAAATCGCGAAGTCCGCACATCTACATGGCATTCATGCTGGCCCGCAATGCCGGACTGCGAGATGCCGAGATCAAGACACTTACGTGGGAACAAATCAATTTGACTAGCCGCTTTCTCACTGTCGGGCGAGCCAAGACCGAGGCTGGTGAAGGGCGCACAATTCCGTTCAACGACGAGTTGTATGAGGCCTTCCTCCAGCACCTGTCCCGATACGAAGCTAAATTTGGAAAAATTCAGCCGCACTGGTATGTGTTTCCCTTTGGCCGGCCGCGTCCGTCCGATCCGACCCGCCATGTCACAACCCTCAAGACAGCCTGGAACACTGCCCGCAGAAACGCTAAGGTGACCGGGCGTTGGCACGATAACCGCCATACGCTGATCACGGAACTTGCCGAGAGCGGCGCGGGCGACGAGACGATCATGGAAATTGCTGGCCACGTGTCTCGGAGCATGCTGCGCCACTACAGCCATATTCGGATGTTCGCAAAGCGGGCAGCACTTGATGCTGCACTGGCCGCCCGGAAGCAGAAGTGACTGGGAGGCGGCGAGGCTTCGGCGTCTCTATTTGACCGAGTTTTGAGATCACGTTACGTTCTACGCCTGCATGCTTCCGGCTTTTGTTCGGCCGAGGGATGCAGGCGTTTTCATTTACGAGAGGTGCTTTATGGAACAAGTTCTTACGGAAAACGAAGTTTCGGCTCACCTCAAAGTGAGTCTGGCTTGCCTGCGCCGCTGGAGGCTTTGTGGCGACGGGCCCCAATACGTGAAGGTCAACAACCTGGTCCGGTACAGAGAATCGGATCTCAACAATTGGATGGCGGAGCTGCCCAGTGCGGGGAATGGACGAAGGCTCTCTCCGCGAAGCGTGATTCGGACCAAGTTGGCTGTAAGTGCATGACAGTTCGAAACGGTCCGGTTGCCGATCTGGAGAAACGTGAGGGGCGGCGATGTTTGACTCGGTTCGAGATTTTTCCGAAAGACTGCGTAGAACTGGGTACTTCATCGACCCAGTCATGACGCAAGTGGTGTTTCTTGCGATCAAGCTTCAAAAGCCCCTTCTCTTGGAAGGGCCGGCCGGTTCTGGGAAAACGCAGCTCCCGATTTCGATAGCAGAGGCAGCCGGGACACATGTGGAACGCCTGCAATGCTACCGCGGCGTAACCGAGGACAAGGCGATCGGCCGCTTCGACGAAGGGCTTCAGCGGCTCTACATGGAGTTCTCAAAGGGCCAGCACGAAAGCTGGCAGACCGTGCTGGCGAACCTCAAAGGGCGCGACTTCTTTCGGCCGGGTCCTCTCATGCGCGCGCTCGAATGCGACCGGCCGTGTGTGCTGTTGATTGATGAGTTGGACAAGGTTGACGACGGATTCGAGGCGATGCTTTTGGAAATCCTCTCCGCCTGGCAGCTCTCGGTTCCTGAGTTCGGCACTGTCGCTGCAACGAGCATTCCCTTTGTTGTGCTGACCAGCAACGAGGAGCGAAGGCTGGGAGACCCGATCCGAAGGCGCAGCCTCTATGTGCGTGTGGAGCATCCGACGCCGGAGCGGGAAGCGGAGATTATTGCCAGCCGCACTTCGAAGGCCGAGGAGAAGTTTCACCGGGAGATGGCTGGGATCGCGCTCTCGTTCCGCAACTATTCCCTCGAAAAGCCGCCCTCGGTATCGGAGATGATCGACTTTGCGAACGCACTTCAACTGCTCGGAACAGACCACGTCACTGCAGAGCACCGGGATGTGCTCCTGCCGTTTCTGGCGAAGACGGAGAAGGACCGGCGTCATCTGTTGCTCCGCGAAGGATTCAAGAGTCTGCTCGACGACGGAGCAAGGTTTGCGCGGAGTCTGGCTTTCCCCGGAGGCCCCGCGTGATGAAGCGATGGCTGCTCCTCGTGCTGCTCGTGCTTCCTGGGTTCGCCTATGGTCAAGTTGATCCGGCGCCGGCGGGGCAATTGGTGCGGCAATATGCGGCTCACTATCATGTTTCACCCGAGTTGGTCGCCGCGCTGATCGACGTTGAATCGCAGTGGAACCCGCGGGCGGTCTCGGGCAAGGGAGCGATGGGGCTGATGCAGCTCATGCCGGCTACGGCGCGGCGTTATGGCGCCTTTGAACCCTTCGACGTAGAACAGAACATTGCCGCAGGCACGCGATACGTGACGGCATTGATGTGGGAGTTCCACGGGGACCTGCGCCTGGTCGTCGCCGCCTATTACGCGGGTGACCATGGGATCGCCCGGGAGCAATTGAACTATCACAACCCGGATGTTGTGGCCTACGTGCTGGCGGTCCGGCGGCAGTTCATAATTCGCAAATATGCGGCCATGAGGCCGCCAAGGAGGTTAATGCCATGAAGCTTAACTGGTTCATCCCCATCGCACTCCTGATTCCACTTCGCCTCTGTGCGACGGACGCCGTAGTTGGAGCCCGCGTCGCCACCATTACGATCAACCCGAGAGAAATCACAGTCCTCCATCTGCGGCCGGAGTTTGAGTCTACGATCCGGATGCCGGAAGAGGTGACGTCCGTCATTCTGGGCAGTCCAGGTGAATTCAAGGCCGAGCACAACGAGGGAGAGCCGGAGTACGTCTATGTCAAGCCCATCACCAATCAGGCTGCTCAGTCGAACCTCCTGATCGCGACGAGATCGGGCCAGCACGTGACGCTGGAGTTGGTCAGCGATGGTGATGGCATTCCGAATCAATCGCAGCCGGTGGACTTCCTGATCGAGTACCGATCCGCTCGGAGCTTTCTGATCTCGTCAGACTCCGGAGCCCCAGCAATGCCAGCCGTAGCTGGCAAGGTTCCAGCGCAGGAGTCCAGTGGCAGGGACACCGGCCCAGAGTTATCGCCGGTTTCCAATCTCGACGAGGAGTTCATGCAGCAGCAGAAAGTGAATGCCCCCAAATGGACGAAATGGGAGGACAGGCAGATCGAGACATCGATTTGCGACATACGGCAATGGAGCAACGAGATCGTGATCGCTTACTCCGTCCTGAACGGTTCGGATCAGCCCGTAGAGATCGTTCCGCCGCAGATCCAGATCACGGGACGCACGGCCTCAAAGAAGAAAAAGAAGGAAGGCAAAGGCATCATCTCGGATCAGCTGGAGATCCGCGACTACCGGTTGAGCGCAACCCAGCTTGAGCCGGGAGGCCGAGCCGATGGCGTGGTTGTCTTCGACCGACCCAACTTCAAGGAGTCGACGGAGAAGTTGTTTCTGCAGATCGCGCAGGCGGACCAGGTGGATCGTCCCATCTTGATTCGTCTGCCGTTCACCCCACCCATCTCCGGCGACGGCAAATAGAAAGGAGTACAGAGGCTATGAGCGTCAATGACACCAGCAGGAACGGAAGCATGCCCACCACAATCGAGCAATCCACCGAGCCGGTGCCCTCGAATGCGCCGACTCAAGCTCGTGAATCAACCGTCCTTAATGGAAGACATGAACCTGCAACAGCCTTCGCGACACGAG
Source organism: Acidobacteriota bacterium (assembly GCA_021781255.1). The sequence continues at coordinate 55 of JAJXXG010001216.1, read as the reverse complement.
CTGACACAAAGGGAGTGGAAGGGATCAGCAAGAGCAAACTCGTCCTTCTCGGCGG
>JAJXXG010000137.1 GCA_021781255.1 Acidobacteriota bacterium | reverse complement strand
GCAACAGAAGCTGGTTGCGCGCATTCGCAGGATTCGTGGGCAGGTAGACGCAATTGAAAGGTCGCTGGTGGCCAAAACGGATTGTGCCGATATTCTGATGCTCCTGGCGAACGTGCGCGGAGGCATCAACGGCCTGATGGCCGAAGTTCTGGAAGATCACATTCGACTGCACATCGCGACCCCTGAGAAGGACGGCCAGCAGATGGTCGAACTTGCAGAGGATTTGATCGACTTGGTGCGGGCCTATCTGAAATGAGGATCGCGTTGTAGTAGTCATCTTGAGCCCCTGTCGGAGCATTTGCGAGGCCAGCTCTGACGGAAACTCAAGTGAAGCAACAATGCTGCCTGCTTCTTCTCGGCCGCGAACTCTTACACCATTTCACTCATATCCGCAGTTGGCAAAGAGCGGCTCCACTTTACGGGCTGACTTCATTGCGGTCAGTTTAAGCGCTGTGCTAAGTTGAATGGGGCGAAGGGATCCGCCATAAACCGCCGACCGATATGGACCCGGCTGATGACTCCTGCGATTGGGCAGGGGTTTTTGTTTTGCTCCTGCATTGCGTGGCGAATGAGGAGACAGATGGACAACTACCTTGAGCTGCCCATCGGCGATAAGGCACCGGAGGTGCTGACCACAGTCGTCGAGATTCCCGAAGACAGCACCAATAAATATGAATACGACCGCGACATGAATGTCTTCGTGTTGGACCAGGTCCTGCATTCGCCGGTCCACTTCCCCGGCGATTATGGTTTCATCCCGCAGACTCTTGCGCAGGACGGCGATCCTCTGGACATCTCAATCCTCGGCGACACATCGACCTTTACTGGATGCATCTACGCCGTTCGGCCCGTCGGACTGTTTGAGATGCTGGACCACGGAGCGTGCGACGAGAAAATCCTGGCCTATGCCATGGGGAACCCAGGATTCCTCGATATTCGGAACGATAACGAAATCCTGCCGCACGTTCTGCTGGAAATTGCGCATTTCTTCTCCGTCTACAAGGAGCTTGAGAACACGGAGACAAAGGTCCTTGGGTGGAAGGACCGCGAAGCAGCATACGAGGTGATCCGGTCGAGCCATGAGCGGTCTATTCAGTGCGCCGTTGCACAGTGATGTCGTTGCCGTGCGTGAGCAGGGATATGACGGCAACATCGCACCTCAGCTCTTCTTTGCGGCAGTTGAGCGCACGGAAGAGATGGCTCGCCTCCAGACCAACGCTGAAAAGCGGAAGTCGCTTCTGATTTTTGGCTCAGAGGCCGTTGGGAAAACCCGTCTCCTACGGGCCTTTGTGAAGACCCAACCACTTGCTCTTCTAGTGCCCCGAGTGGAGTCGCCGCGAGAAGTACTTCTGACTCTAATTGCAGAACTGCGCCGCATTGGGAAACGGGGCGTAGATCTTCCGGCAAATCCGCAGTCAATAAGCAGTTCCGGACTCAAGGGAATCGTGCAGCGCGCGCTCGATGTGCATCCTTTCTCCTTGGCGATCGATCAGATTAGCGGTCCCTCCCGCGTCGTCACGGGCCTCATCAAGGACCTGAACTATTTCGACCGCACCCCCGTCATCCTTGTAGCTCGCACGCCGCATATGGAAGACATCGGCGCATTACAGCCCATGTGTGCCAGGAGTTCGGAGCGATTGGAAGTGAAGGAATTCGCTCCCCAGATCGCGATGGAATTTGTCCGGTGGGAAGCGCGGAAAACCGATCTTTGGGCCTCCAATCTCGAGGAAGTTCTGAAGTTGTTCGCAGAAAGCAGCAAGGGAAACCCGGGTGCCATTGTTCAGATGGTGAAGATGGCACAGCTTCCCAGATACCGTGCAGGTGACCAGATTAAAGCTCATGTCTTGTATCTCGATTACCGAATGGGACGGCGGGATTAAGGAAGATCTTCTCATCAAAGCGAAGGCTTTCCGGCAGTGGTCACACTGTCAAAACCTTCAAAATTGTCGACCTTTTCGTGCTCGTCGACGAGTGCCTTGGCCTGGAGTCATCAAAGGAAAGGCAGCCGCCATCAGCTTGCAACCCTAACCCCTGGGTTGCCCATTCATCTGCCGCCATGCACCTGGGCTGGTGCCAAAGATGGCCGTAAAGGCCCGAGTAAAGTGGCTATGATCCGCAAACCCGCAGGCCAGCGCAATCGCTGTCAGCGACAGAGTACGGTCTGCGAGGAGATCGCGGGCCCGTTCGGCGCGGCATCTCATCAGCCAGCGATGCGGAGAAAGTCCCGCGGATTGCCGAAGAGCTCGGGCAAAATGACGAGATGAGAGTCCACATTCCGTCGCGAGACGTCCAAGTGAGATGTCGTCGTTGAGGCTAGCGACCATCAGCTCCTTAACGCGACGTTCTTGAACTGGCGCGAGCCCTCAGCGGAGCAGATTCCCGACCTGTTTCATCTCGCCGTATGTGTAAGCCACATGAGTGGTGAGCGCGAGCGCAACATGATCGAGGAAAAGTGCCGGGTCTTTGCTGGGGCGTCCGGTCACCGGGAGCGGCGAGGACAGAAGATTCTGCGTGACTGAATCATCGAGTCCTGCTCCGGGCCAATACCTGAGATCGCATTCTCGGCGCACTCGATTGGTCGGTGATCGTATTGAAGGCCTTGCCTGGTAGCTGGAACATCAGGCAATGGTATGGGTCGCGAATATCTGCGATCGGGCTTGGTTGCAGGTCATAGATTGTAACTGCTCCGGGAAACCAACCAGTTGGCCGGACAAATCGACCCTCGAAGTACAAGTCCTGATCCAGACATGAACGGAATTGCAGCGCAATAAGAGATGTGTCTTCGTAGGGAATCGGTGCCGACATGCCGAAGTTAGGATGATCGCACGTCAATTCGGTAGCCATCATCGTGGATTTGCGCAGCGGGCGCGTGATTAGCATTGGAGCATCCAGCATGCCAAAGGCTTCGGCTAAGTGATTTCGGCAGGCAGGCTGTTCTCGTCCTGCAAATGCTTCCTCTCACGGACCTGGTCTGACTCAAGCCCCACGTACTACTTCTTCCATCGGTAGAAGGTCTGCTCGCAGATCCCCGCCTTACAGATCAGCTCGGCCACCAGCTTGCGCAGCCGGGTGTTCTCATCCCGCAGCCGCTTGACATCCTGCGCCTCGCCCACATCCATGCCGCCGTACTTCGACTTCCAGGCACAGATCGTGTGCCCGCTTACACCGACTTCGCGGGCCACATCCTCGGCCTTCCGGCCGGCTTCCATCTGCTTGACCGCCGCGATCATCTGCGCTTCCGTGTGCCTGCTCCTCGACATCGCTCCGCACCTTCCTGAATACGAAAATCGTACTCGGTTCTGTGCGGAAAACGGGGGCAGGTCACCGACTTGGTGATTTCACGTCTGCAAGATCGCGGCAAACAAGTGTGACGAAGTGGACAACACAATAGCCACCAAACCGGTGGCTTTGTGGACACCATGGAGAGAAGTCATGGATTTTAAGAGGACTGGTGCCGAAGAAGGGACTCGAACCCCCACACCCTTGCGAGTACGTGGACCTGAACCACGCGCGTCTGCCAATTCCGCCACTTCGGCACGGGACACAGTGCAGGCCAAATCGGCCTCACCGGCAGCATCTCTGAGTCTCGCAAAACCAGCCTTTGAAGTCAACTACCCGCACCCTGTCGCAACCCCGGCTTCACTTGCGCTTCAGCGCTTCCAGCTCCTCCAGCGTGCGCGGCCAATCGGCTCCCAACAGACGCGACAATCCCCGGTCCGCCAGCACCTTGCCGCCCGTCTGGCATCGTGCGCAGTAGTTCGTCTCGTTGTCCGCGTAGCGAATCCGCTGCACAGGATCGCCACACCGCGGGCACGGCTTGCCGTAGTGACCATGCACAGCCATCTCCGGCCGGAATGCCGTCACGCCCTCGGGAAAACTCTCCTCCGCCTCCGCGCCAAGGCGATCCATCCATGCAGCCAGCGTATCCCGTGCCGCGTTATGCAGTCGCACCCACTCTTCCGGCTTCAGCTTCTGCGTCTGCGCCAGTGGAGAGAGCCGCGCCGCATGCAGAATCTCGTCCGAATACGCATTGCCCACGCCGCTAATCACGCGCGGATCCGTCAACGCGCGCTTCAGTGTATGATTCTTCGCCGCCAGCGTTGCGCGAAAGGCCGCGAGGTCTGTTTCGAAGATCTCAATTCCGCCCGGATCGAGCGCGCGCAGCCCATCTTCGCCGCGCACCACGTGAAGGCTGGCTCGCCGCTTGCTGCCTGCCTCAGTCAGCGCCAGCGAGCCCGTGGCGAAATCAAACGCCGCCAGCGCATTCCGCCCCGCAAGCTTCGCGCCCGCCGGCTTCCAGTGCAGCCGCCCGGCAATCATCAGGTGCAGCACAAGCCACAAGTCCGGCTCAATGCCAATCGCAATCCGCTTGCCCACGCGCCGAACCTCGCGCACCACTTGTCCATGCGCGGCCTCAAGCGGCGGGTCCACCGTGCGCA
>JAJXXG010000320.1 GCA_021781255.1 Acidobacteriota bacterium | reverse complement strand
CCGAAGCGGGATGCCTGAATGTGCGCGCGGCGACCGAGATCGGCTCCGGTGATGCCGGAGGGGAATCCGAGGTAGTTTTCGATGCGGGAGGTGGAGCCGGCCTGTCCGCCGGGGGCTTCGGGTTCGATGACTAGGGTCTTCAGGCCTTCACTGGCGCCGTAGACGGCGGCGGCGAGTCCGGCGGGGCCGGCGCCGACGACGACCATGTCGTAGAACTCCTGTGTGGCCTGGGTCCGCAGGCCGACGCGGACGGCAAGCGTGTCGGGGTCGGCTGAGACGAGGACGCTGCCGTCGGCAAAGAGGACGGCGGGGAGCTGGTCCGGCTGCAGGCCGCGCTCCTGGAGCAGGGTTTGCGCGTCGGCGCTGCCGGCGGCGTCCAGCCAGCGATAGGGGACGTGGTTGCGGGAGAGGAAGTTCCGCAGGGTGTGGTCTTTGAGCGACCAGCGGTTGCCGATGACGCGAAGGCCCTCAAACGGCGGACGATAGCCGGCCTTCCAGTCTTCAAGCAGATCGGTGAGGACCGGATAGAGGCGTTCCTCCGGCGGGTCCCAGGGCTTGTTGAGGTAGTAGTGGATGCGCGCGGTGTTGATGGCGCGGATGGCGGCCTCAGTATCGGCGTAGGCGGTGAGCAGGACGCGGCGGGCGTCGGCGTAGAGTTCGCGCGAGCGCTCGAGGAAGTCAACGCCGCTCATGCCGGGCATGCGCTGGTCGCTGACGATGAGGGCGACGGGCTCTTCGCGGGCTTTCAACTGCGAGAGGATGTCGAGGGCAGCCTGGCCGCTGGCGGCCCGCATAACCCGATAGGTGGCTCCGTATTGGCGCCGGAGGTCCTGGACTACGGCCTCAAGCACGCTGACGTCGTCGTCTACCGCAAGTAGGATTGGCCTTGCCATATGCTCCTAGTCTAGGGCCTGCGGTGGCTGGCTGCCCGGGTTGCGTTGCCATGGTCTTCGATGGAGCCCGTGCCGGGCAAGGCCAACTTTGGTGGAATAACCCCCACGAAAGGTGCATCGTGGCGCTGTCGGCAAAGTGGTAACATGAGACGTTACTTTGGATTGTGGTGGTTGCTTGCAACGCAGTGACAAAAGGAACGGGCCCTTATAAATGAGCGCGCTGCCGGCCACCCGTGGGCGGATGTCCTCAGGGAATGGTGGCTTACCGGCCAGCAGGCAGTGCCGATTGGATGGCGGGGCGCCGTTGGAGGCGAAGGTGAACGATTCGACGTCCACTGGCGTTGCCGCCGGAGCATGGCGGCAGATGGGGCAAGAGCGATGAACAAGCTCATTCTGGCAGACTCCCAGGCGATCTTTCGCGCGGGCACGGCCAAGGTGCTGGCCATGGACGACGATATGCGCATTATTGCGCAGTGCACGGACGTGGACCGGATGCTGCACGCCATCCAGACGTTTCCGGGAGCGATGGTGATCTTTGCCGCCTCACTGAAGCCCGACATGGCCGTGGTTCGTGCGGCGCTGGATACGGCGGGGAGTCGAGGCATTGTGATTGCAGAGAATGGCGACTCGCCGATTACATTCATTCAGCAGGGTTGCCGGGGCGTTGTGTTTCGCAACGTGACGGGGCCTTCGCTGCTGGAGTGCGTGCGCAAGGTGGCCGCGGGGGCAGTGTGGACGCCGCCACAGGTGTCGCTGCCGGAGTCTCCGGAAGAGGACCTGGTGGGCACGCGGGTGCGCGACCGGCTGACGCCGAAAGAGATGCGCATTGTGGCGCTGATTGTGCAGGGATGCAAGAACCGCGAGATTGCCACGCGGCTGAAGACCACCGAGCAGGTCATCAAGAACTATCTGCGCTCCATCTATGACAAGACGGGCGTGAGCGACCGGCTGGAGCTGGCGCTGTTTACGATCCACCACCGCGTGCTGGCGCAGGCCGCGGCGGAGGCGGGCAACCGGCTGGACCAGGAAGACGAGCCGCAGACGGCACAGGCCGCTTACTAGGGTCTCCGCGGGGAGACCCTGGCAAGCAACAGGCTGCTTTACTGCAGTTTTTCCGCGACGCTCTTGGCCTGGGTGAAGAGCAGAAGGTAGTCCGGGCCGCCCGCCTTGGAGTCTGTTCCGCTCATATTGAAACCGCCGAAGGGGTGCGCGCCAACCATGGCGCCGGTGCACTTGCGGTTGAAGTAGAGATTGCCGACATGGAAGTCGCGACGGGCTCGTTCGAGCCGCTCGCAATCGCTGGTGTAGAGCGCGCCGGTGAGGCCGTACTCCGTGTTGTTGGCGACGTCGAGGCCATCCTCAAAGCTGCTGACCTTGATTACGGCGAGGACCGGGCCGAAGATCTCCTCCTGTGCGAGGACGGCGGTGGGCGCGACGTCAGCGATGACGGTGGGCTGGAGGAAGTAGCCGTTCTCGTCCGTCGGAACGGGCTGCCCGCCGGTGATGAGGCGACCCTCCTTCTTTCCCGTTTCAATGTAGCCGAGGATGGTGTTCATCGCAGCCTTGTTGATGACGGGGCCCATGTTGGGATTTTTGGCGGGGTCGCCGACGGTGAGCTGTTCGACGCGCTCGCGGAGGCGCTCGACGAAGGCGTCGTAGATGGGCGCCTCGACGATGGCGCGCGAGCAGGCGGAGCACTTCTGTCCGCTGAAGCCGAAGGCGGAGGCTACGACTCCGTCGACGGCGGCGTCGAGGTCGGCATCGGCGCAGACGAGGATGGAGTCCTTGCCGCCCATCTCGAGGATGGTGCGCTTGATCCACTTCTGGCCGGGCTGGGTTTTGGCGGCGCGCTCGTGAATCTCAAGGCCGACGGACTTGGAGCCGGTGAAGGCGATGAAGCGGGTCATGGGGTGCTCGACGATGGCGTTGCCGAAGGTGGCGCCGGAGCCGGGGCAGAAGTTGACCACGCCGCCGGGCATGCCGGCCTCTTCGAGGACATCGACGAAGCGGGCGGCGATGGTGGGCGAGTCGCTGGAGGGCTTGAGGATGACAGTGTTGCCGGCGACGATGGAGGCGGCGGTCATGCCGGCCATGATGGCGAAGGGGAAGTTCCACGGGGAAATGACGGCGCCGACGCCGAGCGGGATGTAGAGGAGCTCGTCGCGCTCGCCGTGGTACTGGATGGTGGGTTTGGCGGCGGCGAGACGGAGGGCTTCGCGGGCGTAGTACTCGAGGAAGTCGATGGTTTCGCCGACGTCGGCGTCAGCCTCGGCCCAGTTTTTGCCGACCTCGAAGGTGAGCCAGGCCATGAACTCGAACTTGCGGCGGCGGATGATGTCGGCCGCGTGGAGCAGCAGTGAGGCGCGGGTTTCGACGGAGGCGTGGCTCCAGGCGGGAAAGGCGGCGAGTGCGGCCTGCATGGCGTCGGCGGCGTGCTGCGCCTCAGCGCGCTGATGGATGCCGACGACCTGGTCGGGACGCGAGGGGTTGAGGGAGCGGATCTTGCCCTCAGTCTTGATGCGGTGGCCGCCGAGGATGAGTTCGTACTCGCGGCCAAGCTGGACGGCGACGAGGTCGAGAGCGGCGTGCATGCGGCGGACGTTGTCGGGGTCCTTGAAGTTGGTGAAGGGCTCGTTGGCGAAGGCGCCCTGAGGCGAGCGCAGCGGAATGGCGGTGGTGAGCGTTTCAGTAGCCATGACCGCCTATTTTAGACCAGGTTGGAGCCGGCGGGGTGTGACGGGTGAGAGGACTGTGCGCGATGCCCGGTGATTGGGGCGGGAAGAGCGCAAGGAGTGGGAGCGGCGGCGCGAATTTGTTCTTGACACGGAAATAGCGCGATTGTTCAATTTATCGCATGCAGGTACAGGCGATTTGGTTGAGCGAGAGGGTCGGCGAGGGTAGCGGTTTTAAAGAGATGAGCGCAGCCTGGGCTGTGAAAAGCACCCTTTATCGATTGAAGTACAGGTTGAATGGCAATACGGTTCAGTTCAAACCGGGAGATGATCTGATGCTGATAGGAGGCAGATCGTCGCTTGAGGAAGCCTTCAAAGATGCTCCGGTGAAGGACTTCAACTTTGCTCCCGCGCAGGGAGAGACGCTGTACATCACGGCGCGCCGCAAGACGCATAAGATGGGGAAGATGCTTTCCCTGCTTCCGGGAATCGGCCTGAAGATGATGACCGACTCGTCGGCGCGTACCTCGAATGTCAAGGATAAGATGGGCAAGCTCATAGGCGCGCACATGAAGACCTACACGGAAGTCCACATCATCTCAGGGCACCCGGATACGGATGAATACACGCTGCCGCCGTCGATGTCGGGCGCGCAGATGTCGTTGCTGCTGAAACACTACTTCAAATCCGAGTTGTAGATCTCGTTTCGTAATTCAGGGCATTTGTGGCGGCGGCTGGGAAGACACCAGCCGCCGCGCTCGTTTGTGCGCGAACTTGGGGCGGCGCTAAGTAGAACGGACTGGATTGGTCTGGATTGAGGTGCGTAATTTTTCGCACGATTTTCTGTGGAAAACAAAATTTTCAGGGGGGGGGTACCCC
>JAJXXG010000038.1 GCA_021781255.1 Acidobacteriota bacterium | reverse complement strand
TGTGGCGAACAGATGACGCCCAGCCAGTATCAGGAATTGATGCGGCAAGTAAAAATCACCAAGCGCCAGGCGGCCCGCGAAATTATTGCAACGGCAGCTTTGGAGAAAAAGGAGTAGAGCCATGGCAGAGACACATTGGGGACGAAAAGAGACGATCGTCTGGCCGCCGCATCAGCCCATCTATACCTACGGCGCGGTCTTTCTTGCGCTGATTGCAGTGGGCTTCTTTCTCTATCTCCGGTTTACCTACGCGCTCACACCGCTCGAACAGTTTTACCTTCCGGTCTACCTCAAAGCCTCCATCGCTCCAAGCCTCCGCGCCTCGGCCAAATATCAAATGCTGCTGATCTCGGACGGCAGAGGACACGCCTGGTACGCCACGGACAAGGATGTTGTTTCCGGCTCGACACCACAGCCCGGTGGGAAGCATTTGCCGCTGGCATTGTCGGCTTCGGCGAAGCGAAATGGCATCGTCTATCTCTATCGCAGTGTTCCCACCCTGTATCAAAATACCTCGCTTCGCAGCTACCTCAAGCAGAGGATTTATGGCGGCGCGGGCCTCGTGGACATCTTTGAGCGGCCGCTGCTCTTCGGGCTACTGGCGCTCCTCGGCCAGCTACCGTTTTCCATTCTCAAAGACATTCGCCGCCGCAAGGAGATGAAGTATGGACGCCGTTTGAAAGGGCCAGTTCTTGTCACGCCGAAGGAGTTCAATAAGGCATTTCAGGGCACGGGCATCGGCATCAAGACGGATGGCTGCCGGGAGATGCTCCGCATTCCAATCCGGGCTGAAGATCAGCACTTTGAGATCATCGGGGACACGGGCAGCGGGAAGACCACGATCATCATGCAGATGCTGCGGCAGATTCAGGCGCGTGGTCACTCCGCCATTCTTTATGACCCGGCCTGTGAGTTCATTGAGCGCTTCTACGACGGAAAGCGGGGCGACATTGTGCTCAACCCGCTCGATCGTCGTTGTCCATATTGGGGACCGTCGGAGGAACTGGTACGGCGTGCGGAAGCACGCACCATCGCAGCGTCCCTCTTCCAGCCGACAAGCGACAAAAAGGGTGAGTTCTTCATCGAAAGCCCACAAAAGATATTTGCACATCTACTGTTGGAATTGCCAACGCCGCAACAGTTGATCGAGTGGATGTCGCACCCGGAAGAGATCGACCGCCGCGTCAAAGGAACGGAGCTTGCATCGTTGATCGAGCCGTCCGCTCCGCAGCAACGCTCCGGCGTTCTCGGCTCATTGAGCCTGGTCGCCGATAGCTTTCGCCTGTTGCCCAAGAAGGCCGAAGCAAAGAGCGAGTGGACGGCGAGGGAATGGTCGGAGAAGCGGCAGGGATGGATATTTATTACCTCGCAGCCCGCCGAGCGCGAAGCTCTTCGCCCGCTGCATAGCCTTTGGATCGATATGCTGGTCCTACGGCTGCTCAGTGCGCCGAAGCCCGAACAGCATCCAGTGTGGTTTGTGCTCGATGAGCTGGCCAGCCTGCAGAAACTACCACAACTCCACACGGCCATCACGGAAAACCGCAAGTCCCGCAACCCGATCGTCCTCGGCTTCCAGGGCAAGGCCCAACTTGAGGTGATGTATGGGCATTTGGCGGAAGTCATGCTCTCACAGCCAGCCACGAAGATTTTTCTCAAAACCGGAGAGCCGGATGCCGCCGAATGGGTCAGTCGCGCCATCGGCAAGGTGGAGATCGAACGCATGAAGGAAACGCACTATGACGGCAGCCGCAGCGGACGCAACTTCGCGCTCGACCGGCAGACGGAGCCGCTCGTCCTCGATTCTGAAATCAGCGGTCTTGAACCAATGCACGCTTACCTGAAGTATGGGAATTATGTCGCACAGTTTTCCTTTCCGAAGCTCGAAATCGCACCCACGAAGGCAAAGTTTATCGAGCGTTTGGAAGACGACTACATCATCCGGCAACCGCGCAAGGAGCAGACGCCTGTTGCCAAAATCGATGATCACCAGATCCCTACGGTTCGCGTGGCGCAGGCGATGCGTGTTGAGGAACGGAAACGTCCGCAAGCTGTAGAAAAGCCGGAAGCAGAACCTGAGAAGCAGAAATCCTTCACGTTTGGCCCGAGGATTTGAGCCATGCTGACCATCTCGAAACCGCTCTCTGCAGGTCAGGCGCAGAACTATCACCAGAAGGAGTTCACCGCCAAAGAGCAGAATTATTGGTCGCAGCGTGGGGTGATTGCCGGGGAGTGGCAAGGGCGTCTTGCTTCGCAATTCGGTCTTTCGGGAGATGTTTCTGGGGAAGATTTCGCCCGGTTGAGCCAGGGCCAGCATCCAGTGACAGGCGAGCAGCTTGTTCGCCAGCGGGCTTCTTACGAATATCAGGATTCCGATGGCAAAACCGTCAAGACGATGGAGCACCGCGCCGGGTGGGATGCGACATTCTCCGCGCCAAAATCTGTATCCCTCACCGCGTTGGTTGGAGGCGATGATCGGGTCCGCGAAGCCCACCGGGAGAGTGTCCGCGCGGCCCTCGAACAGCTTGAGCACTATACCCAGGCCCGCATCGGCGGCAACCATTCGCCGGAAACCACGAGCAAGTTTATCGCGGCCAAGTTTGAGCATGATACGGCGCGGCCCGTGGATGGTTATGTCGCCCCACAGCTCCATACCCACGCAGTCGTTTTCAATATGACCGAACGTGACGGCGGTCAGGCCCGCGCCATTCAGCCGCAGAGTTTGTTTCAATCGCAGCAGTTTGCCACTGCCGTCTACCAATCGGAGCTGATGTATCGGCTTCGCCAGCTTAACTATGAAATCACTCCCGGAAGAAGTGGCGCGCCGGAGATTAAGGGCTACACCCAGGAGTATCTCGACGCATCCAGTCCTCGCAGCCAGCAGATTCGCGAGTACCTCGAACGCACAGGCCGTACGGGCAAAGAAGCAGCCGAAATCGCCGCGCATTCCACGCGCGACAGGAAAGAGATCCACTCGCCCGGCGAGGTCATGGCAGCGCATCGCAAGCTGGCCGCCGATTTCGGCCACCAAGCGGATGCCGTCGTCCGTGCCGCCAGAGAACGGTCCCAGCAGCAAACGCAAGCCGTCCCTACCGCGCAGCGGGTTCGGGAGTCACTGACCTTTGCCCGCGATAAGAACTTCGAGCGCGAGGCTGTGATCGACGAACGAGTATTGGTGCGGGATGCCCTTCGTCGGGGCATGGGCGACGTAACCTATCCACAAGTGCGTGCGAATCTCAGCGCCCGCCTTGCGTCCGGGGAGTTCCAGACCGTCGAGCGTACCAACATGCCGGGCCGCCAGTTCACCACCGCCAAAACTATCGAGGCAGAGCATGAAATCGTCCGGCGGATGCGCGAAGGGAAAAATCAGCTTCAGCCCGTGATGACGCGTTCGGCGGCGATTCAGATTGCCGACCACCATCCACACCTCAACCGCGTCCAGAAGAGCGTGGTCGAGGATGTTTTGAGTTCTCCAGACCGCATTCATGGAATCCAGGGAGTCGCCGGAGCGGGCAAGACAACAACGCTTGCCGTACTGCGCGGTGCAGCCGAGGCCCAGGGCTACGAAGTCGCGGGTTTCGCGCCAACCTCTCGCGCCGCACGGCAATTGAACGAAGCAGGCATCGAGGGTGGAACGCTGCAAGGTTTTCTTGCCCGGTCAACAAAACCCGAGATGCTGGAACAGAAGCATTTCTACTTCGTCGATGAATCGAGCCTCACCAGCACCAACCAGATGCGCGAGGTTCTTGCACGCATTGGTCCGAATGACCGTGTGCTTTTGATCGGCGACATCCGCCAGCATCAGGGTGTCGAAGCTGGCCGTCCCTTCGAGCAATTACAGGAGGCCGGAATGCGAACTGCCAGGCTCGACGAAATCATTCGCCAGAAAGACCCGGCGCTGAAGTCCGCCGTCGAACTGCTGGCGACGGGCCAGGTCTCTGCTGCGCTTGACGCGCTCCAACAGCAGGGTCGTATCCGGGAAATCCGGAATGCTGAGGAGCGTATCCGCTCGATTGCGAAGAGCTACGTGGAATCGCCAGAGAAGACCTTGATTGTGTCACCAGACAACGCATCTCGCCGCGAGTTGAATGTTGCCGTCCGGCAGGAGTTGAAGGACAACGGAACCGTTACCTCGGAAGATCGTGCCATCCGCGTTCTCATCCAGCGCCAGGACATGACCGGCGCGGAACGCGCCTGGGCCAGCCACTACGAAGTCAATGATGTGGTCCGTTATGCACGCGGCAGTAAAAGTGCCGGAATCGAGGCTGGCTCCTACGGCACGGTCATCGCAATCCATTCATCGGCGAATCTGTTGACGGTTGAAAAAGCGTCCGGCGACCTCGCCATCTACGATCCCCGCCGTCTCATCGGAGTCAGCGTCTACCGCGAAGTCGCGCATGAATTCTCCGTTGGCGATCGCATCCAATTCACTGCACCGGACAAGTCGC
>JAJXXG010001169.1 GCA_021781255.1 Acidobacteriota bacterium | reverse complement strand
CACGCCAAGGCAGATCTGCACCTGTTCGAGTGCCTTCTTGTTGCGCAGCACAATGCGGGCGCTGGCTTCGGGTGCCTGCTCCTCGCTGACTGCCTGACCGGCGCGCAGGGCGTGGAAGCTTTTTGAGACCGCCTCGACAAACCGGTCGTGGTCCAGGTTGCCGGCAGCGGAAAACACGATATTACCGCCGAGAAAACGGCCTGCGTGGTAGTCGAATAGCTTCTGCTGGTCCAGCCTGCCGACGGTCGTTGAGGTGCCCAGGATCGGCTTGCCGAGCGGATGGTCCTTCCAGAGGCTCTGGGTGAACAACTCGTGGACGAGCACGTCGGGATTGTCTTCGTCGATCTTGATCTCTTCAAGAATGACGCCGCGCTCGCGCTCAATGTCCGGGGCGGAAAAGGTGGGGTTGAGCACCAGGTCGGCCAGCACGTCCATGGCGATGGGCACGTGCTCGGCGAGGGACTTGACGTTGAAGCAGATGGTCTCCTTTCCGGTGAAGGCGTCGAGGTTGCCGCCGATGGAGTCCATCTCGCGCGCGATGTGCTGGGCGGAGCGGGAGCGGGTGCCCTTGAAGACCATGTGCTCCACAAAGTGGGAGATGCCGTTGGTTTCAGCCGGTTCGCAGCGGGAGCCGGACTTGATCCAGACGCCCATGGCGACGGAACGCAGGTGTTCCATGCGCTCGGTGAGAACGATCAGGCCGTTCGGCAATACGGTGCGGCGAAGATTTCGCTCGGTGCTCATTGTCATCAGGTCGAGTTCGATTGTAGGCCAACCAGGAACAGAAGGCGCCGGTCAGCGGGTTGTGCATCGTTTGAATTCTGCAAGACTGGGCTGGGCGGGCTGCCATGGGCTGCACGAGGAAGACGAAATGCTCTATGCTGACCCCAGCCATGACAGCGCATACCAGCCAGCTTATTCAATTAGACGCCAATTCCACGGCGGAGGAAAGCCGGAGGCCGCTGTTTGGGCTGGATCGCGAGGCTCTTTCGGCGTTGATGCTGGCCGCGGGAGAGCCGGCGTGGAGGGGACGCCAGTTAGCAGAAGCCATGTATCGTCAACGGCTTGCAGGCCTGGACGCCGTAACCACGCTGCCTGCGGCGCTGCGCGAGCGGCTGGCGGCGGAGGGCTGGGAAGTGGGCCGTCCGAGGATCGCGCAGGCGTTCATCTCGACGGACGGGACGGAGCGGTACCTGGTGGAGTGCGGGACGCCGGATGCGCGGACCGGGGCCCCCGGCGACAGGTCCATCGTCGCTGGGGTGGAGACGGTGGAGACGGTCTGGATGCCGGAGGGCGATGAAGGCGAGGCGGGCGACGGCAGCGAGCCGGATGGGGCGGAGAAGAGTCGGCGGCGGGCGACGATTTGCGTTTCAAGCCAGGTGGGGTGCGCGGTGAATTGCCAGTTCTGCCTGACGGCTAAGCTGGGGCTGCAGCGGAACCTGACAGCTGGGGAGATTGCCGGGCAGGTGGTGGCGGTGCTGGACCGGCACGGCGTGGAGGTGGGCAAGGAGCGCGTGAACCTGGTGTTCATGGGCATGGGCGAGCCTTTCCTGAACTATGACAACTTTATGGGGGCAGTGCGGCTGCTGGTGAGGGAAGTGGGCCTGAGTCCGCAGCGGATGACGGTGTCCACGTCGGGGATTGTGCCGGGCATCGAGCGCTTTGCGGAAGAGCCGCCGGAGGTGCGTCCCAAACTGGCCATCAGCCTGAACGCGCCCAATGACGCTATTCGCAGCGAGGTGATGCCGATCAATCGCAAGTGGCCGATTGAGGTGGTGGTGGATGCGGTGCGGAAGATTCGGCTGAGGCCGAAGGAGCGGATTACGTTTGAGTATGTGCTGCTGGGCGGCGTGACAGACGGGCCGGAACATGCGGCAGAGGTGGCGCGGCAGGTGCGGCGGACGGGGCTGCCGGTGAAGGTGAATATGATTGCGTGGAATCCCGGACCGGGGGTGCCGTATGCCATGCCGCAACCGGAGGCGGTGGAGGCGTTCAAGCGGGCGCTGGCGGCCGAGGGAGTGGCGGTGTATCTGCGCAGGCCGCGCGGGCGGGATATTTTTGCGGCCTGCGGGCAGTTGAAGCGCACGGTGGAGGGATGAGCTATCCCACGCCTCAAAATCGAGAAGTGGGATAGCGGGAGCTTGTACCAATCCGGAATTACGTGGTTGTTACGGCTTTACGTTGCCGCAGTCGGCGCCTTTGTAGACGGAGGTGCTTTCGACGGTCCACTCGAAGGGCTGGGTGTTCTGCCCCATGTTCATTTTACCGATGAAGTGGACTTTGCTGGTTGTGCGGTAACTGGCGTCCCAGGAGGCCTTGATGTCTCCCTTGCCCGACATGGCACCGGTGCAGACCAAGTCGGCGGTCATGCCGCTGGTCTTCTTGACGACGTTCGTTACCTCGCATGTCTTCTCCGTGTGCGGCGGCAAGGTTCCGAACTTGTCGATCTGCTCCTGTGTAACGCAGACGAGCCTGGTTTGCGGCCCCTGCATTGGCGCCATTCCGTTGGGGAAGGGCGACACCTGCCAGGTCATGTTTGAGGTCGTCTCATACAGGCCGGCCTTCGGCGGTTGTGCCCAGGCGAACACCGCCAGAACCAATACACATGCAAGCAATGCAAACACACTGCGATGGATACGCATTCGTCCTCCTTGCGCGCCAGCGATGGCGGTTGCGACCCACTCACTTTACAACGACTGAGGCTGGGGCGGGAAGCAGGAATTTTGTCTTCGCGGACGGTTTTCAGCTGTGCCTGCGCACAGCCTGTTGGCCGAGGGCGAGCAGGGCGCCGGCGACGCGGTTTGCATCGTGGCGCACGACGTTGTCTTCCACGGCGAAGTCGCCGGTGATGCAGCGGACGCCGAGGGACTCGATGCGTTCGATGTCGGCCTCGATGGGCGAGGCGTTCTCAGTGGCGTAGCGGGCGAGGGTTTCGGGGGAGAAGGGCGCGGTGTTGACGATGGCGTAGTCAAAGATGGGCGCGCGGGTGTGCTCGTAGATGCGCTCGATGTGCTCGGAGGCGGTGAGGCCGAGGCTTTCATTGGCCTGCGTCATGAGGTTGCAAATGAAGACGCGAACGCCGCGTGCGCGGGCCAGCGCGGAGGGGATGCCGCGGACCAGCAGGTTGGTGACGAGCGAGGTGTACAGCGAGCCGGGGCCGACGGTGATGAGGTCGGCGCGCTCGATGGCCTCGATCGTTTCGGGCAGGGCGGCGGCGCCGGGGGGATCGAGCATGAGTTCGGCGATGCGCTGGCGGCTGGCGGTGATGCTGGTTTCGCCGCGTACGAGCGAGCCGTCGTCCATGCGGGCGACGAGGGTGGCGTTGGCGGTGGTGACGGGGTAGATGCGGCCGCGGGTGGCGAGAATCTTGGAGGCGAGCTGGATGGCGTGGGCGAAGTCGCCGGTGAGCTCGGTGAGCGCGGCGACGAAGAGGTTGCCGAAGTTGTGGCCTTCGAGCGCGTCTCCGGAGCGGAAGCGATGGGCGAAGAGCCTGGCGAGCACGTCTTCCTCTTCGCTGAGGGCGACCATGCAGTTGCGCAGGTCGCCGGGAGGGAGCATTTTGAAGTCCTTGCGCAGGCGGCCGGAGGAGCCACCGTCGTCGGTGACGGTGACGACGGCGGCGAGGTCGGCGATCTGGGCCTGCTCGGCGCTGAGCTGGCCGGGCACGCTGACGTGTCGGCGCAGGCCGCGCAGGAGCGTGGAGAGGCCGGTGCCGCCGCCGATTGCGACGACGCGAAGTGGCGCAGGGGCGGAGTGCTCCGCATTGTCAGGGGATGGCAGCATTGTGACCGGGTTCATGGGCACGGCTCCTGAGGGAACAGGGTGCACATGACGCCTTAAGGAACCTCAGGATACAGCAGCTCCGTAAATCGCGGATCGTCCGCCATGCTTTGAAAATCGTTGTCGGAACGTGCCTGGAGGCGGTTTCTTGGATTCAGCTCGATTGCCCGGGCGAGGTTTTCGAGGCAGTTCTGCGCGCGCCCGCTGATTGAATCGAGCACGGCCAGCCCGTAGTGGGCATAGTCGGCATTGGGGTAATCGGCGAGGATGCTTTTCAACTGCTCCGCCGCCTCTTCAAAATAGCCGGAATTCAACTGCGAGACGGCATAGTCGTAGCGTTCCTCGGGCGTGAGGAAGGCAAGGCCGTCGCGGTTCATTTGCCGCTGGCAGGTCTGGATGTACATTTTGCAGCGCTCGACGATCTCGATGGGCGCGGCGGGAAGCAGCTTTTCAAAGGCGGTAATAGCCTTTTCATACTTGCCCTGCTGGAGCAGTTGGACGGCGGCCTGATAGTGCTGAAAGACCGGCCCCGTAGCTGTGGATGAGTGGCTGGCTGGTTTGGCCGCCAAGGAGGGAGTTTTCTTGCGGCCTGTAGCCGCGGATCGGACCTCTTGCGTCATGGATTCGCCGTTTGCGCCTCTTCGGTGCGGGGTGGACCGGTGGAGTCT
>JAJXXG010001179.1 GCA_021781255.1 Acidobacteriota bacterium | reverse complement strand
GCCCTGCGCGGCGAGCTCGGCCGCGAGCGCTTCCATCCGCTCTGCGCGTCGGGCAGTAAGGATAAGCTTTGCGCCTCTTCGCGCCAGATCGCGGGCGAGGGCAACGCCGATGCCTGCACTGGCCCCGGTTACCAGCGCCCATTTGCCTTCGAACTCTCGAGACAACGCCATAGTCCCACCAGAATAACGGCAATGGCACAGCTGCGGCCAAATGCCGTCGCGTAGTACCATGAAGCCGTCCCACATAGAGTGCCCTCGGTCCGGGCTCGGACTGAAGCCGCCGCGCCCTCAGAGGCATGCCATAGCCGGGATCACAGGAAAGATCGGGAACTGGAGAGCGTTATTGCATGAATATAGCCGTCAATCCACCGCTTTTACCGCTTAAAGCCATCATCTATTCCACGGACTTTTCCGCCAGCTCGCAGAACGCGGGCAGCTATGCCGCGCTTCTGGCCCACCGTTTTGGCGCACAGCTTGTCACGGCTCATGCCTTTGTGCTGTCCAATCCCGCGATGGAGGCCGAAGCCGAGGCCGGTCCCACGGGAAAAAGCCAGCAGCGCAAGGATCTTGAGGCGCAACTGGCGGCATCGGCGACCCGGTTTGGGGAGGGCCTGGAGCGCGTGACCACGGTGCTGGTCGAGGGCGATCCGCGGGAGGAGATTCCGCGCCTGGCCAAGGACTACGCGCCCTCGCTGGTGGTGGTGGGAACAGCGGGCCGGGGCCGTGTTGCACGCGGAATCGTCGGCTCTGTCGCAGAGCGCATCATGCGCGGCAACGAGGGCCCGACGCTGGCGGTTGGACCGGATGTTCCCGACTGCACGACAGCGGGCCACGGGATCCGCCGCGTGCTCTACGCAACCGGCCTGTCTGCCGCGGCCGCGCGCGGGGCCGCGTACGCCGCCGCCGTGGCGAAGGAGTTCAATGCGTCGCTGGAAGTACTGCACGTCATCCACCCGGAAGATGTGACCGATCCGCCGGGATTCAGCGAACTGCAACGGAAGTTCGAGGCGGTGCTGCAAGAGCTGGTTCCGCAACAGGCCGAGGCCTTTTGCAACCCGCACAGCGTGGTGGAAGTGGGGACTGCGCACGAGCGCATTCTGAATCGCCTGCACGAGTCGCAGGCCGACCTGCTTGTGCTCTCGCTCCGCAAGAGCTCGCACCTGTGGCTGGCATCGCGGCTTTCAGGCGCATTCCACATCATCGCCAGCTCTCCGTGCCCGGTGCTCACCATTACGGGCTGACGGCCGGGCGGCAAGGCAGTTTTCGAGCCCGACGGGGCCGGGGGTGCACCGGCGCCGATGCAATGGCGCGGATGCAACGGAGTGAATAAGCGGACAGAGCTTCCCTCGCGACCGGTGAGGGTGCGCTGGCGAGGCAGGGGACGAATCTGGCGCGCAGGCTCCAGGGCAGAAGCCCCGCACGCCGCAGATCAGTTGCCGGCAGGCGCGGGCTGCGCCTTTGCGAACGACCGGATGTAGATGACCAGGTTCCAGACCTCGGTATCCGTGGCGCGGCCGACGTCCTCGGAGGGCATCTTGTCTTTCCCATTGCGGATCACGGCAAAGAGATCGCCATCGGTCTTGCCGGCCAGGGTGGCCGGGCTGGTCCAGTCGTCGAGCGTCAGGCTCATGCTCGTAGCCAGATCGGTCTTCCCGTTCCCGGTATCGCCGTGGCAGAGCGCACAGTCTCTGGCATAGAGCATCCTGGCCCTGGCCTGCGACTCCGCAGTGGGCTTCACGGGATTTTTTGCCGGCGCGGCGGGAGCAGGAGCAGCCGCCTGCGCGAACGCGAGCCATGGCGAAGCAGCCTGCCCGGAACGGCCAGCCAGGGGCAGGCAAACAACGGCGAGCGCGGCCGCCGCAAAAAGGAGCAGAGACGTCTTCAACATCACACCCTCCTCAGCAGATGTCAGGAGAAACGGGCATCTTTGTGTTGTGTGAGATTCTGGCTGGAATTATAGGACGATTTGCCGCGATCAGGCTATGCTACTGCGCACAAGGGAGAACCGGGATAGGAACGGAGGGCGGGAGCGGGAAGCGATAGATACCGGGCGTCCGCCAGCAAAGGCCGGTAGCGGAAGCAGGAAATTCGGCCCTACCCTTCAGTTGGGAGCCTGAGGCCGGCCACGCTGGTTTTCGCTCCGGATGGCAGTTGCGCCGCCGCCACCACGTGCCATCCACTCCCCGTCGATGCGCCGATTAGTGCATGCCGCCGCCCGCCGATCCAGCGCCGGGACGGTTCTTGCTGAGCAGAAAGGCGAGCGCGACCAGGATGATGGAGACCCAGGAGAGCTCCATATAGACATCCTGGTAGCCCTGCGTCTGCGCCTGCTGATTCAACTGCATGTAAATCTGCGCCAGCGCCATATGGCTGGCATTGGCAGCGCCGTAGGCGTTGCCGAGAAAGCCGGCGAGGGCATGGCGATGCTGGTCAAAGGCCACGGTTCCCTGGGTCATGGCCTGCTGCAGGTGCTGCTGATGCCACAGGGAGCGGCTGGTGACCTGCGCGTCGGTGATGGCGATGAGAATGGAGCCGCCGATGTTGCGGACGAAGTTGATGAGGCCCGCGACCTGGTTGCTCTGCTCCTTGGGCATGTCCACGTAGGCGGCGTTGGTGATGGAGATGAAGCAGAACGGCAGGGGCAGCATCTGCACCACGCGCAGCCAGGAGGCTTCAGCAAAGCTCATCTGGAGGTTGGTGACATCAGCGGCGTAACGGAAGGTAATCACCAGCATGGTGAAGCCGAAGGCGGCCAGCCAGCGCGCGGCCACCTTGCCGGTGGCAAAGCCGGCAAAGGGCATGACGAAGACGAGAGTGAGGCCTCCGGCGGTGAGCGCCAGCCCGGCCGTGGTAGCGGTGTAGCCCAGCAACTGCTGGGTAAACTGCGGCTGGAGCACGGTATTGGCATTGAGCACGCCGCCGACCAGCATCATGAGGAAGCAGCAGATGGCAAAGTTTCTGAAGCGGAAGAGGCGGAGGTTGATGAGCGGATCCTTCTGCCGCCACTCCCACACGAACAGGCCGACGATGCCGAAGACAAACAGAAGGCAGAAGAAGCGGATGAAGCCGGAAGCGAACCAGTCGTTCTCTTCGCCCTTGTCGAGCATGATCTGCAGTCCGCCCATGGCCAGGGTGAGGAACGCCAGGCCCATGTAGTCCATGTTGCGCAGGCGCGAGAGATCGGCTTTGATCCAGGGTGGATCTTCGACCAGGCGGGTGACCAGAATGAAGGCCAGGATGCCGACGGGGATGTTGATGAAGAAGATCCAGCGCCAGGAGAAGTTATCCGTAATCCAGCCGCCGAGGGTGGGCCCGATCGAAGGAGCGAGCACCGCGACCAGGCCATAAAGGGCAAAGGCCTGTCCGCGCTTATGGGGTTCGAACGAGTCGGCCATGATGGCCTGAGCCATGGGCTGCATGCCGCCGCCAAACGTTCCCTGAAGCACGCGGCAGAGCAGCAGAATGGTCAGGGACGGCGCCGCGCCGCAGAGAAAGCTGGCCACGGTAAAACCGGTGATACAGAGCACAAAGAAATTGCGGCGGCCCATCAACGAGCTGGCCCATCCGCCGAGCGGCAGCACGATGGCATTGGAGACCAAGTAGCTGGTGAGCACCCAGGTGGCTTCGTCGGTGCTTGCGCCCAGCGTGCCGCCGATATGGGGCAGCGCGACATTGGCGATGGAGGTATCGAGCACCTCCATGAAGGCCGCCAGGGCCACGGTCATGGCAATCAGCCAGGGGTTCACCCTGGGCTTCCACTGCTCGTGGGCCGCTGCGTCCGGATTGACCATGGTCACGGGCCGGGCCGTAGCCCCCGCCGGCTGACCATTGCCTGCCGAGGGCGAGCCGGGAAGTGGGGATGGCAGTGTTGAATCGATCGCGGACAACAGCGGTCTCCTGAGGTTTGGCTGCTCAAGTGATTTTGTCTGGCCGGGGAGACGGATCCGATCCACCGCCCGGAACACGCGGTGCGCCATCGCCAGGCATTTCAACGAATGTGTTTACAGTGTATTGGATTCGGGCGTCCGGGATTTGATGCAGAGATTCAGGCGGGCCAGCGGGGCGATGGGGCGGGGCTGAGCGGCGCGGAGATGAGGTTCCGGGCCGCTCAAGCCCAGAGAGAGATGTTCGAGCCCGATCAGAGAGATGGGCCATGGTTCAGAAGCCACACGGCCCGCACGTGGGGAGTGCGGGCCGGAGCTGCGGTTTACTGCGGTCCGGGGTAGACGTAGACCTCATGAGGCGCATCCAGCTTGACCTTCGCGCTGACCGAAAGCTTGACGGTCTGGAGCTCCGGCTTGGCACCGACCTCGGCGGTAAATTGCATCTCATACTGGTTCTCGAGCCTCTGGTTGATGTCATCGAAGTAAGGGACGAAGCTGACCGGGTTGCCGAGGCCCTGCCAGTAGCTGGTGCCACCGGTTTCCTGCGTGATCTCCGCCAGCAGGTTCTG
>JAJXXG010001022.1 GCA_021781255.1 Acidobacteriota bacterium | reverse complement strand
GGTTGTGCAATAGGGGTCGCTGAATGGACCTCCAGGATTAGCGCCGGGGGTTGGGCTGTACATCCCCGGATTGGTCAACGCTACGGAGATGGTGTTGGGCACAGAACCGCCCTGAGTCAGGTTCATCCACGCTTGCATGCGATCCTGATAAAAGATACCGAAGCCGCCGCGGACCGCCGTCTTGCCGTTGCCGAAGACATCGTATGCAAACCCGACGCGCGGCATGAACTGCTTGTAAATATTGTTCAGGCCTTGACTGGGGAAGCCCGTGTCTCCGGAGAGCACCATACCTGCCGGCAATCCGGGAGTACCGGGTGTCGTTGAAAGGGCGTATTGCGGCGTACCTTTATTCGCCGCATAGTTGGCGGGGCTGAACGCGGTTTGCTTGTTGAGCCGGTCTGCCCACGGCGCAAACATTTCCCATCGTACGCCGTAATTCAGTTGCAACCGCGGAGTCACGCTCCAACTGTCCTGGGCGTAGATGCCAGGGAAATGGTTCCGGTCATTGAGCAACTGGTAGCTCCCCTGGGTGAAGGCGTTGACGAAGCCCAGCTGGAAGTTGGCCATGGCGTTGGGGTATTGATAGGTTGAGCTTCCAATTTTGTTGGTGACCGCATTGAAAGTGAAGGTGCCATACGAGGCGCCCGCGTTGGTCACGTCGAACTTGCTCAATTCAAAGTGCCCGCCGAAGGCGAGGCTGTGGGCGCCTTTTACCCAGTGCAGGTCGTCGTTGAAGGTGTAGTTGTTACGGCCCCAACTGGCGAAAGGCGCGGAAACTGCTGAAAAATAGCCGGCGACGATACCAGCAAGGTACGGGCCGGTCGGCGGCTGCCAGATGTTCTTCACACCAAAGTCCGTGATCACCGGACTTCCCGGAGGTCCGCCGCGCAAGGCGACGTCGCGCTGATAGTTGATGATCAGGATGTTGAGCAGATTGTTCGTGAAGGTGTGCGTCTCGGCAATTAACGCATTCTGGTAGCGGGTGTCGAAGTAGGATTCGTAGCCGAGAAGGCTAGTGGCGCTGTATACGCCGGGCTGCAGGTAGTAGTTGTAGTAATAGCGGCCAAAAAGGTGATCGTTGGCGCCAAAGTTATGATCGACGCGGCTGACGTACTCGTTAAATGTCTGAACAGTAGGCTGGTAGTAATTGACGGTGCCACCGATGACACCGGGGGCTTCAGTTCCGGTGTACGTTGGAAAGGCCTTCTCGAAAGCGACCGCAGCCGGATCGAAGTCAGTCGAGGGAATTCTATTGTATGGATAGACCACGTTCGTGAATGGGTTAGTGATCTGTTGCGTGGGAACGGCGGCCCCTGCCGAGTTTACGCAGATGCCACTTCCATTGAATGAGTTGCCGGCGCTGGTGTTGCACAGGTTGCCATAATCGGCGTACGAATTGCTGCCGCGCCCCTCTTCAGCCGCGGTCGGCACTGTCGCTATATTGGCGCTGGAATTCTGGTGATACAGGGTGTGCTGGTAGCCGAAGAAGAACTGGGTGCTCTGTCCCTTGGAGAAGTGAGGGATGATAACCGGTCCTCCGATGACGCCACCAAACTGGTGGCGATGGAGGTTGTCGGCACTGTTAGCGAAATAGGGCTTGGCGTTGAAGTAGCCGTTGCGCAGGAACTCGAAGGCAGCGCCGTGGAACTTGCTACCTCCAGACTTTGTGATGATATTGACCACTGCCCCTGCGCTTTGACCGTATTGAGCGTCGTAGTTGCTGGTTTGAACACTGAACTCCTGCAACGCGTCGGGGAATGGGAAAGGCCCATTTACATTTGTCATTTCATCCACATTGTTGCCGCCATCCAACAGGAAATTATCCTGGTTCGGCAACGTTCCATTCACGCTAGAGATTACGGCGGCAGGAAATGTCTTGCCGCTCCCCTGGTTGGCGCCGTTACCCTCGTTGGTGGCGTCGACTACGCCAGCAACCAGTGTTATGAGCGAAGCTGCATTTCTACCGTTCAGCGGCAGATCAACCACGCGAGATTGGTCAATCACCTGAGAGAGGGTACCGGTGGTGGTGTCAACCTGCGGCGCATCGCCGGAAACGCTGACCGTCTGGGAAGCGGTGCCAACCTTCATGGTTACATCGACGGTCAAGGCCTGATCGGCCTGAAGAACAATCCCCGTCCTTGAGTAGAGTTGAAAGCCGCTGGCAGAAACCGACAAAGAATAGCCGGATGGGGGCAGAGCTGGGAAGACGTATATACCGTTTTTTCCTGTGACAACGACCGTCTCGCGGCCGGCTTGAGTTTGGGTTACCGTTACTGTCGCTGACGAAATCACAGCGCCTGATGGGTCGCTGATCCTGCCGCTAATGCTTCCGTAGCCTTGTGCACAAAGGCATGTCGTGGTGGAGGCAAAGAGTAGACAAATGCTCAATACCGACCCAAGACCAAATTTCGAGAGAAGTTCTAGATTTTTCATGTGGCACTCCATACGTGTGGAATTGGCCGTGGCCCCTCAGCCGAAATGTGCGGCGAGGGTCACTCTGACATATCGAATGAACTTATGCTTTCAATTCAGAATTGCAGTACGAAATCGAACAACCCTCTTGTAGAGCGCTTTTTAAAATATCGCTTGAGATTGGTCCAGAGGCAGGCGATTTAGAAGAAGGCGTGGTAGACGGAGAGGAGGTTCTCATGAAGCACTAGGAGACTTCGGGCCTGTCCAAGCCAGGAGTTGGTGCGCTCGACGATCCAGTGGCGTTGGTAGTGGCGCAGCTTGCGGGCCTCTTTGTATCGTTTCTGTCTCTTGCTGTTCCGGGAGGAGACGATCAGATCGATGCTCCGCTTGTCATCCGTTCGCGCAGGGGTCGGAGTCGTAGATACGGTCGGATATAATGCGCTGGGTTCTGCCGCGCACGTCCTTAGACGCGCGAGACTTTGACTTCTGCAAGCGCCGCTTCTGCAAGCAGATCATCTGCCGAAGCGGCACTTTCCAGCCGAACCATCTACGAATGACCTTGACCGTCGACCAGTACGATCCACCTTAGGCCCTTGCCGCGCTTGGTTTTTACCGACGGCCAAGCCCCCTTTTCGCTGGAGCGAAACCGCCGTTCTGAAAAGCCTCATCCCACCTCAGCAGGCCTAAGAACTTGTTGAAATTGGGCTGATCGCAGCGTCATTTCTGGGGTGTTGCACCTTGGCCCGGTTGAATTCTGTTTGAAGCTCGGCTTTCGTCAGTGTTTACCGGGGTTCGCGAGGCTCAGGGAAGCATTCCGAAGCCCCGCACCCAGGGTTCAGGCAAACTGCTCCCTGAGCGTTGCCGGTGGTTGAGCGATGAGTCTGGGAAGCCGGATCAGGTTGTGCGCGGCGCAACTGAAGACGAACAGCCAGTCCACTTTCTCCAAGCCGCGCAGCTTGACCTGGCGCAGCGGGCCGGTCTGCTTGAGCCATCCGAAGCCCTTCTCGATCAGCCAGCGGCGGCTCAGGCTGACAGCATAGCCGGGTTGGCGCGTGGTTCTCCGGTCCAGGTTGCTGCGGCGGCCCTTATCGTTCTTTGGTAAGCGTGGGAAGCTCCCCTCTTGACGAGGGCGATGCCCCTTAATAGGTGTCCGCCTATTTTAAGTGGACACCTATTCGGCTCTCAAGCGGCTTCTGCCGGCTCTGCAAGGAGGGTTACTGCTAGGTTCCAGGGCAAGAGTTCAGCAATGCGGTTGATCGGATGATCGGCGATCTGTGCCAAGACAGTGCGGAGGTAAAGCGAGGGATCGAGTCCGCAGAGCTTGGCCGTACCGATGAGGGTGTAAAACGAAGCTGCGCGCTCGCCGCCGGAATCGGCGCCAAAAAACAGGTAGTTCTTTCGTCCAATCGAGACCGCCCGGAGCGCTCTCTCCGCGGCGCTATTATCGATTTCCAGCAGACCATTATCGACATAGCGCGTGAGTGCGCGCCAGTGGGACAGTGCATACCGGATCGCACCGGCGGTGTCGCTCTTGGCAGAGAGAGACCGCAGCATCTTCTCCATCCACTGACGGAGGTCGTCGAGGATCGGCTTAGCCTGAGCTTGTCGAACCGAGCAGCGGAGATCCGGCGGCTTTCCGCGGACCTGTTCCTCGATTCCGTAGAGTGCGCCGATACGGTTGAGGGCTTCTGTTGTGATAGGCGATCGGTGCGTGACATGGATGTCGTGGAACTTGCGTCTGGCGTGAGCCCAACACGCCACTTCATAAATCCGCCCATCTTCATATAGGTGATGTAGACCGGAATACGCGTCGGCCTGTAGAGCCCCGGAGAAGTCCTTCAAATGTCGGCGCGGATGTTCTCCCTCGCGGTCTTCCGAATAAGCGAACCAGACGGCGGGAGCAGTGGTCTGAGCCGCGGGCCGATAATCGCGAACATAGGTCCAGAGACGGCCAGTCTTGGTTCTACCGTTGCCAGGTGCAAGTACAGGAACTGGCGTGTCGTCGCCGTGGACCTTCGATCCAGCCAGGACATGCTTCCTGATC
>JAJXXG010000650.1 GCA_021781255.1 Acidobacteriota bacterium | reverse complement strand
TCCGATCTGACTCCATCGGAATTTTCTATTCGCTGATTACACTGCATCTTGGCTTCGACTTCAATTCAGATGAGTACAAGATCATGGGCCTGGCGCCCTATGGCGACCGAAACCGCTTCCGGAAGTTTTTTGAGGAGGCCGTGGAGCTTCGCGACGACGGCTCCATCCGCATTCCAATCCTGAAACTGAACCGCACGCGCGAGGAGCGCGAAAACTACCTCGCAACGCGCGCCTGGCTTGACCAGCATCTGATCCCGCGCAGACCCCGCAATCACTCCGTCAATTCAATTCACGAAGATGTAGCCGCCGGGCTTCAGGAATGCCTTGAGCGGGCAGTCATGCACGTGTGCGAATACTTCGGTCAGAAGACAGGGCTGCGCCGAATCGCCCTGGCCGGAGGCGTCGCTCTCAACTGCACCGCAAACGGCAAGCTCTGCCGTTCCGGCCTGTTCGACGAGGTCTACGTGCAACCAGTCGCCGGTGATGACGGCGCTGCCTTGGGAGCCGCGCTTTATCGCACTTCTCTTGCACAAAAATTCTCCAATCGCCGGTTTCCCGCGCCGCTCTTTGGCCCCCGATATAACAGGAGTGATATTGAGGCTGCGCTTCATCGCTTTCGCAGCAGAATTCAATGGCAGCGCCACGAATCTCTTCAGGCAACGTGCGCGGCGGCAGCCCGGCTCATCGCAGATGGACGTGTGATCGCATGGTACAGAGGGCGGATGGAATACGGCCCGCGCGCACTCGGCAACCGAAGCATCCTCGCCGACCCTCGGCGGCCGGAAATGCGCGACCGCATCAACGCCATGGTCAAGAAGCGCGAGTCCTTCCGTCCCTTTGCGCCCGCCTGCTCGGTCGAGGAAGCGCATCGGTGGTTCGAGGTGGAACCGGGTACCGAGCTTCCCTACATGATCAGCGTCGTCGATGTCCGTCCGGACGTTCGCGCCCTCCTTCCGGCAATCACGCATGTCAACGGCTCCGCCCGCCTGCAGACAGTCTCAGTCAACGACAACCCGGATTTTCACGCTCTTCTTTTGGCTGTTGGGGAAACCACAGGCCGTCAAATGGTGCTGAACACCAGCTTCAACGTCAAAGGCCAACCCATCGTCAACACGCCCGATGAAGCGATCGAAACTTTTCTCGGGACCGGCATAGAGTTTTTATTCCTGGAGAACTTTCATGTCACCCGTTCAGTTGCCTGAGGGGAATCGGGAAGGAGCCGATTCCCCGCACGAAATCACGATTGCCGCGCTCTTCACGCAGCAGGCGGCCCGGACGCCGGACGCCGTCGCGCTCATCGCCGGAGACCGCGAGCTAACCTATCGCGAACTCGAAGCACAATCCAATCGCCTTGCACGGCATTTGCAGAAACTCGGTGTAGAGCCGGACACCCTTGTTGGCGTTGCCCTGGGGCGATCCGAGACGCTCGTCATCAGCCTGCTCGCCATTCTCAAGGCCGGCGGAGCTTATGTGCCGCTCGATCCCGGTTATCCGCGCGAGCGCTTGTCGTGGGTCATCGAAGACTCCAAGATGCAGGTTCTCCTCACATGCACGGAGACGCGCGAGCGCATTCCGTTGGGCCGAGGCCCTCTCACGATTGTGGAAGTTGACGATCCAGGGTTGGACATCCATGGATCGCAAGCGGTCCACGCCCGCTCCCTCGGCCACAACCTCGCGTATGTAATCTACACTTCCGGTTCCACCGGCAAGCCCAAGGGCGTAATGGTCGAGAACAGGAACGTTGCGAACTTCTTTACGGGGATGGATCGCGTAATCGGCTGTGAGCAGGGAGTCTGGCTTGCCGTGACCAGCATCTGCTTTGACATCTCCGTACTCGAGCTTCTGTGGACCCTGACCCGCGGATTCAAGGTGGTCCTCCATGAGGACGACGGCGTGGACGCCATTGCCGATGAGATCTCCCGCCACCACGTCACGCATCTGCAAATGACGCCGTCGCTGGCGAGAATGTTGACGCTTGATGCGCGCGCCTTCGCCGCGCTCGGCTCGCTCAGGCACTTGCTTCTCGGCGGAGAGTCCGTGCCTGCTTCTTTGATTCACCTATTGCGAAATGTAGTCAAGGGCGAGATTCACAACATGTACGGCCCGACTGAGACTACAGTCTGGTCCACAACATGCCGGGTGGAAGCAGTGGGAAATACGGTCCCGATTGGACGGCCCATCGCGAACACCGGGATCTATCTCCTCGACGGAAACTTCAATCCCGTACCGGCGGGTGACGTCGGCGAGCTGTTCATTGGCGGAGACGGTGTTGCGCGCGGCTATTGGAATCGCCCCGACCTCACCGCCGAGAGATTTATCCGCGTCCCTTCACTCTCACAGCAGCGACTCTACCGCACCGGCGACCTGGCGCGCTATCAGCCGGACGGAAACCTTGAGTTCCTTGGCCGCACTGATTACCAGATCAAGCTGCGCGGTCATCGAATCGAACCCGGTGAAATCGAAGCCGCACTTGAGCAGAGCGCCGGAGTCCGCCAGGCGGTTGTCGTCATGCGCGAAGACCGCGAAGGCGACCAGCGCCTCGTTGCTTACCTGGTGGCTGAAAGGGCTGGGGACAAGGCTGATATGGCTCTTCGCAGAGAGATGGAGTCAAAGATGCCCGATTACATGGTCCCATCGAGCTTCGTCTTTCTCCCGGCATTTCCACTTACGGATAACGGAAAGATTGATCGCAAAGCCCTGCTTGATCTTCCACAGCCCGGCCTCGTCGCAGGCCCTCCCGAGGCTCCGCAGAACAACGGAGCAATCAGCGATCTTGAACTCACCGTCGCGCGGGCTTGGGCTGAGGCACTCGCAGTTCCCTCGGTCGGCATCCATGACAACTTCTTCGACCTTGGCGCGCATTCCCTCACCGTGGTCGAGGTGCATGCAAGGCTGCAGCAGGAACTCGGACGCGATATCGCTCTCATCGATCTATTTCAGTTCACCACGGTGAGCGCGCTTGCCAGCCACCTTGCCGGAAGCCAGCCGCGCGGGCAGCTTCTTGACCGTGCGCAACGTCGCAGGCTGGCACGGCAGCGTTGAAAGGGAAGCGATGAAGCCCTCCACAATTGCGATCGTCGGCATGGCGGGACGATTCCCCGGCGCACGGAATATCACCCGGTTCTGGCAAAACCTGCGCGATGGCATCGAATCAATCCGCTCCCTGTCCGACGCTGATTTGCTTGCGGCTGGCGTGTCGCGCGAGGAACTGGCAAGCCCCGACTACGTGAAACGTGCCTCTCTGCTCGACGATGTCCAAATGTTCGATGCGTCCTTCTTCGGTTTGAGTCCAAGAGACGCATCCATCATGGATCCGCAGCACCGGCATTTTCTTGAGTGCGCATGGGAAGCGCTGGAGGACGCAGGCCATCCACCCCGCCAATTCAATGGATCAATCGCCGTCTTCGCCGGTTCCGGCATGAATGCCTATCTGATCCGTAACCTGCTCGCGAACCGTCGCTTGCTCGAATCCGCCGGCTTATTCCAACTGAAGCAGACCGGCAATGACAAGGATGTGTTGGCCACGCGAGTCTCCTATCAGCTTGATCTTCGCGGTCCCAGCGTGAATGTACAGACCGCGTGCTCCACCTCTCTGGTCGCGGTGCATTTCGCATGTCAAAGCCTGCTCAATTTCGAATGCGACATGGCGCTGGCTGGAGGAGTCACCATCGAGATCCCGCATGGGCAGGGCTACATCTATCGCGAGGGAGAGATACTTTCCCGGGACGGACACTGCCGATCATTCGATGCAGCGTCCAGCGGCACCGTCTTTGGAAGCGGTCTGGGGATTGTCGTACTGCGCCGCCTTGAAGATGCGCTCGAAGACCATGACCACATCCACGCGCTCATTCTCGGTTCGGCCATCAACAACGATGGTGCGCGCAAGGTGGGCTACCTTGCGCCCAGCGTCGAGGGCCAGGCCGAAGTCATCGCTGAGGCTCTGAATTTCGCCGGAGTCACCCCCGATGACATCTCCTACATCGAGGCACACGGCACCGGCACGGTGGTCGGCGACCCCATCGAGGTCAGAGCGCTTACGCAGGCCTTTCGCAAATCGACAACCCGGAGCGGCTATTGCGGAATCGGTTCTCTGAAATCAAACATCGGCCACCTCGATGCCGCGGCCGGTGTCGCAGGCCTCATCAAAACCGTCCTCGCCATCGAACACGCGCAACTGCCTCCCAGCCTTCACTTTCAAAATCTGAATCCGCACATTCAGCTGAAGGACAGCCCATTCTTCGTCAACAGCAAGCTCTCCGATTGGCCGTCCAATGGATCACCCCGGCGTGCGGGCGTCACAGCATTGGGCATCGGCGGCACAAACGCGCACGTTGTGCTTGAAGAAGCGCCGCCACCTGCGCTCTCGCGCCAGCCAAGGCCCTGTCAACTCCTCACTGTCTCTGCAAAGACTGACGCCGCCGCTGATCAAGCCTGGACCAATCTCATCTCTTATCTCG
>JAJXXG010000798.1 GCA_021781255.1 Acidobacteriota bacterium | reverse complement strand
GGCGTGCGTACTCGGAATCAATCAGCCGCCGGTTTCGATCAAGCTGATAGAGCGTTCCATTGTCGAGCATGCGTGGGACTCCGGATGGATTCACCCCGAGCCTCCCGAGCAGGCAACAGGCAAACATGTGGCTGTCGTGGGCAGCGGCCCCGCCGGCATGGCAGCTGCACAGCAACTTCGGCGCGCAGGCCACTCCGTCACTGTTTTTGAAAAGAACGACCGCATCGGCGGCCTGCTCCGTTACGGCATTCCCAATTTCAAGCTCGAGAAACATGTGATCGATCGGCGCATCGAGCAGATGAAGGCCGAGGGAGTGGTATTCGAAACGAACGCGCACGTAGGCGTGAATGTAGCGGTTAAATCCCTCACGGACGAATTCGACGCGATCCTGCTCTGCGGCGGCGCTGAGCAACCGCGCGACCTCAAAGTGCCAGGCCGTGAGTTGAAAGGCATCCACTTTGCCATGGAGTTCCTGCCCCAGCAAAATCGCCGCAATGAGGGCGACTCCGAGGCAATTCTTCTGGCTGCCATGAAGGCTGCCGGTCCGATCTTCGCCACAGGAAAACACGTCATCATCATCGGCGGTGGCGACACCGGAGCAGACTGCCTGGGCACGAGTCATCGCCAAGGCGCCAAGAGCGTGCACCAGTTCGAGATCATGCCGAAGCCGCCCGAGGACCGTGCCACGCATACGCCCTGGCCGCTATGGCCGCTGCAATTGCGCACAGAGAGCTCCCACGAAGAAGGCGGAGCGCGCGATTGGAGCATCGGAACCCTGCGATTCACCGGCGACGACAAGGGAAACGTGAAGCAGCTTCACGCCATTCGCGTCGGTCCTCCGCCAAAGTTCGAACCGATCTCCGGCACGGAATTCACCCTCGATGCCGATCTGGTTCTTCTGGCCATGGGATTTC
Source organism: Acidobacteriota bacterium (assembly GCA_021781255.1). Next base: position 3,550 of record JAJXXG010000798.1, on the reverse strand, counting down.
TCGGCCCGGTGCGCACCGGCATGATCGACGAGCTAGGACTTCAACTTGATGCGCGCGGCAATATTGCAACCACAAATTATATGAGCTCAGCGGAGGGCGTCTTTGCCGCCGGTGACATGCGCCGCGGCCAGTCGCTGGTGGTATGGGCCATTGCCGAGGGTCGGAAAGCGGCTGCAGCCGTCAATGACTACCTGAAGGCCAAGGACGCAGAACTTGCACGCACTCACTACTCGAGCGCCGTGGGAGCTCGATAAGGCACCGGTGCGAATTCTCAGGTTTCCAAAGAGTCGCACCGGACCGCGCATTGGTTCAAATTCGCGCGCGCTGCTCTCTGAAGATCTGCGCGTCAATCGATTCGTCCACAAAGACCCGGTAGTTGCTACGGAGCGTTGCTGCACACGCACAGGCGATACGCGTCGGCAGTAGAATTCGTCAACGAGCAAGTGTAGGGCGCCCAAAACAGCGCCAGGCTGCGCATGTCTTTGCCGGTCATGTAATTCTGCAGATAGCTCTGGCTGGCAACCGACTTTGCCATGGGATCACTCCTGAATCCTGAGATCAAGTCATTGACCGCGGCAGCAGTGAATCCAGGCTTGTGATAGGTTGCAGAAAAATCGTATTCCTCGCTCCAACTGGTATCTACACCGGTTTGATTTGAGGCTGCAATCACACGATAGTCGGCAAGCACTGCATGATTCACATCAACGGTTCCTACGGTGAAGGAAGAGTTATTTCCATCCACCGGCGAGATCGATGCCACAATCTTTACCGCAACAGGCATGTCAGCGGCGCTTCCCTTCTCCGGCTCTAACACACGCAGCTCATCCATGTGCGTATGCGCAAAGATCGCCAACCGAATTACGTCTCCATAAGCCGCCAAGGTATCCGAGAGAGCATTCGACCCGAGAAATGTCTGCGGATTGCCACCGGCGCAGAGAGTCATCCACCTTCGAGCTGTGGAATAGGGATCGACTCCGGGCGGTATGTGCGCCATGACCCAGACATTTTCGTTTTGCGCGCGTGCCGTATCCAACTGTTGCTTTAACCACGCGATTTGCCGCGCAGCGGGTGAAGCGTCTATCTTCCCGCTGCACGTTCTATATCGCGCGGAAGCAAATAAATCATCGAGCACAAGGAGACGCCCGTTTTTGACCGGCGCTGGAAGCGCGACACTGTAATCACCCCGAGCATCAAAAGCATGAACGTCCTGTGTCTGCAAACCATCTTGCGCGCGGCCCACAAATACAGGAGCGAGCTCGCTCAGAAATGGACTGCCTGCGTCCAACTGATAATCCCCGCAGTCGGAGTCGTTATTGCCCAGCGCCGCGTAGACAGGCACTCCAGGCAGCGCACCGCGGAGCTCCGCGAGAACGTAGGCAATGGTCTTGACGACAAATGCGCGGTAATCCTGGGGAGAAGCTTGCGGGAACAAAGCTTGAAATTTACATGAGAAGCTGTGTGCGATCAGGTCACCGCTCACCACGGCGAATTTCGCTGTTTTTGCGTGTTCTCGAATCGCCATCAGGCTGGATCGGTAAAGCAGGTACGACGTATCATGGCCACGCACAGGACAGACCTGTTCCAATCTGTCCCATCGCGCAGCAATATCGGCAGACGCCGGGGCAGCAAGAATGGTATGCCACTCGCTCACAGGTGCTGCTGCCAATTTTTCTGCTTTCTCCGGATCGAGAAAAGGCTCAAAATGGATATCGCTCACAAAGAGCACCTGGATCTCATCTTTGCGGACCTGCACCGAGGGTTGCGCCTTTGCGTATGCAACCGAATCGAATTTTCCCAGGCTTAACGCGCTCAAGAGAATCAGCGCGAACCATTGCAGGCGGCTGGCTGCCCTATGCATGAATGCTCCTTCGTCGTATGCAAACCAAGTCACGTGCGGTTCCAGTAGGATACCAAGCGTCTTCGGCACGCTATTTTGTCAGCGGATGAATCCTGCACCCGGAACGAGTGTGCTATACATTCTCATGGTGAAGAGCATGGTGCGAATTGTCGCTGTTCTTGCTGTTGTGTACGCCGTTTCAAGTTGCATTGCTGCGCAGACACCCGCGCCCACTCCGCCAATGGGATGGAATAGCTGGGACGCGTACGGGCTTACCATCGACGAAGACCAATTCCGACACAACGCGACCGTCCTTGTCGGGCTCGAACAGTTTGGGTGGAAGTATGCGGTGATAGACGAGGGCTGGTATATGGCCAACCCCGGCGGCAAGACTCTGGAGCAAAAACAGTATTTGTGGGACAGCTCCGGTCTGCTGATGCCCGCCTTGAATCGATTCCCTTCTGCCGCCAATGGCGCTGGATTCCGGCCTCTCGCCGACTGGCTGCACAGCCAGGGCCTCAAGTTCGGCATTCATATTGTGCGGGGCATTCCCCGCCAGGTTGTTGAGGCCAATCTGCCAATTGCCGGCACGCCTTTCCACGCAGCCGATGCAGCCGACATGTCGTCTCCCTGTCCGTGGGATGCGGGCAACTGGGGCGTGAAGGACAATGCCGCCGGACAGGCCTACTACGATTCCATGGTGAAGCTCTATGCCTCCTGGGGCGTAGATTTCCTCAAGGTCGATTGCATCTCTGACCGCCCCTGGCGCCCCACGGAGATTCGTCAGGTCGCCGAGGCCATCCGCAAAACCGGCCGTCCGATTGTACTCAGCCTTTCTCCCGGCCCCACCGATGTTAGCCACGCGGCCGAGGTCCAGAGATATGCGCAGATGTGGCGCATCACCGACGATCACTGGGATGGGTGGACTTTCCCGCACAAGCCAGGCGATGAGTATCCGTTTGGCCTGCAGGGCGAATTCGATCGCCTTGCTCAATGGTATGTCTATACCGGTCCAGGAAGTTGGCCTGATCCCGACATGCTGCCCGAAGGCTGGCTCGGGCCCCATCCGGGCATGGGCGAGGCTCGCTCATCCCGCTTAACCGCCGACGAACAGCGTACCGAATTCACGCTTTGGTGCATCGCTCGCGCCCCTTTGATCCTCGGCGGAAATCTTACCCGTCTGGACGATCTTACGCGCTCGCTGATCACCAACCAAACCCTTCTCTTCGTCGATCAAAACACCAACTACAGCCGACCGGTGGACACATCAACGCTGGGTTCGAGTTTTGATCACATTCGCATCTGGCGCGCTACGATTGCCGCGCCGGGAGAGCGAGGTTACGCAGAGTTTATTGCTTTTTTCAACCTTGACTCCAGTCAAACGAGCGTCCGAACGACCTGGAAAGAACTGGGACTTGGCGATGAGCGGCACTCTGCCTGGAATGTCTTGGAAGATTCGACAACCCGAGAATCGAAAGAGATCCATGTCACACTGACGCCGCACGGAAGCGCCTTATTTCAGGTGCGATAAATACGCACAGGCATAGCAGGCCAACGAGCGCGGAGCGCGGAATATCGACGGGACAGAAGCAGAATTGCTTTCGGCGCGTTGAATGCATTGGAGACCGAAGGGTCTTATACCCCTTTCGTACCCAAACCCGACCCACTGCGATGTGCAAGAATATTGTGTTTGTAAGACAGGATATTCCGAGC
>JAJXXG010000795.1 GCA_021781255.1 Acidobacteriota bacterium | reverse complement strand
CCAACAACTTCGACGAAGCCTTCGCATGGTGCCAGCGCGCCGCGCACAGCAATCTCGCCTGGGCGCAGTACAACCTCGGCCTCATGTATCGCAAAGGCGAGGGCGTCCCGCCCAGCGACGCCGACGCCGCTCACTGGTATCGCCTCGCCGCCACCCAGGACTTCCCCGAAGCACAGCAAAAACTCGCCGATCTCTACTATTTCGGCCAGGGAGTTACTCGCAACGTCACGCAGGCCGCCGTCTGGTATCGCCGAGCCGCCGACCTCGGCAACGCCGAAGCCCAGTTCCAGCTCGCCCACCTCTACGCCACCGGCCAGGGCGTCGATCCCGACTATGTCCAGTCGCGCCACTGGATTCGCCAAGCCGCCCAGCAGGGCCACGCCGAAGCCATCCGCGAACTCAAACGCCGCGAATACCGCGACCCGTAAAACCTCATCTCGCCCCGTCTCAACAGTCAGCGAAAATCTCTTTCGAAAAACTCTTGACGAAAATCGCACACTTGTCTACATTGTAGGCAATGGCGGAAATCCTCGGCACTTTCGAACAGATCGTCTTGTTGGCGGTGCTCTCGCTCGGCGACGATGCCTACGGCCGCCTCATCCTCCGCGAAGCGCAGACCACCGTTCCCGAGGAGCGCGCGCTCGCCGCCGGAGCCGTCTACTCCACCCTCAACCGGCTCGAGCAAAAACAATACCTCGCATCCCGCCTGGACGAGGGCACGCCGGAGCGCAAGGGACGCGCGCGCCGTTTTTATCGCGTAACTCCGCAAGGCGCCGAGGCCCTCAACAGTACCCGCAAAACACTCGATCGCATCTGGCACGGAAGGACACATCAACTGGAGGCCCTCTCATGAAAACCCCCTCCGAAAACGAACACACTCGAGCGCGCGCTCATCCACATGCTCGACGAGCGCGACCGCGAGACCGTCTCCGGCGACTTGCTGGAGGAGAAGCTCGCACGGCAGCAAGAGTCCGGCAAGCTCAGCGCTGAGTTCTGGTACGTTCGCCAGGTCCTCAGCTTCCTTCCGCATGCCGCAGGCGCACGCATCGCTCGCCCTTCCTCCTCCTCATCTGCATGTTCACCGCTCTGTGCGCCATCTGGCTCGGCGCCATGGATATTCGCCTCCGCCACCCCGGCTACCTCGGGCAGATCGCCATCGCCGCGACCATCCTCGTGCAGTCCCTGCTCACACTCATCGCAATTCTCGCGAACACTCGCCTCTTCCGCGTCGTCGCCGCCCTTGGCACCATGGGCATTCTTTTCCTCGCCGCCAAAGCCTTCGTCGGCGTCGCCACCAACCCACATTTCGAGGGCTACATCGTTCTCATCGCCGCCGCGCTTGTCCTCCAATCGCTGCTCACGTGGAGACATCTGCGCCGCTCCTCCGTTCCCGTCCGCTGACGAGCATTTCCCCCTCCGCCCCACAGCCCAGGGTCGACTCATATAAATTGCTATAAGCCTGAGGCCTAGCGATGGGCGACAAGGGGATATGGAAAATCCCCTGAAGTATTTTGCCGAGTTGCGCGATCCGCGCGTGGAGCGAAACCGGGAACATTTGCTGGAGGAGATTCTTCTGATCTCGATAGCCGCGGTTCTGAGCGGAGCCGAGAGTTGGAACGACATAGCCGAGTACGGAGAGGACAAGCTGGAGTGGTTGAAGACGTTTTTGACGCTTCCATCGGGCATTCCATCGCACGACACTTTCAACCGGGTATTTGCGGCGTTGGACCCAGAAGAGATGGAAAAGGGTTTCGTGGCCTGGGTTTCGTCGATCGCCAAGCTGACGGCGGGGGAAGTAGTAGCCATCGACGGCAAGGCATTGTGCGGGACAGGTGAGACCGGCAAGAAGACACTGGTGCACATGGTTTCGGCCTGGGCTGAAGGCAACGGACTGGTGCTGGCGCAGCGAAAAGTCGATGAAAAATCCAATGAAATCACGGCCATTCCCAAGTTGCTTAACGCGCTGGAGTTGACTGGCACGGTGGTGACCATCGACGCCATGGGCTGCCAGCGCGGGATCGCCAGCCAGATCATCGAAAAGAAAGCCGACTATGTGTTGGCGGTCAAGGAGAATCAGGGTCTGCTGGCCGAACACGTAAAGGACTCGTTTCTACTGTTGGACACCGACGCAGTGGCCGAGGAAATCGACTGTGGCCACGGACGGGTCGAGCGACGCAAGTGCTCGGTGATTGCTGATCTTGGCCTGATCGAAAAGGTCTCCGAATGGGCTTCTTTACAGTCGCTGGTGCGTATCGAGTCGGAACGGTACCAAAGCCACCGGTAAGATCGAGCGCGAGATTCGCTACTACATCACCAGCCTCAACCCCGATGCGGCGCGGCTGAACTCGGTGATCCGCCAGCACTGGGGCATCGAAAACAAACTGCACTGGGTGCTCGACGTCGGTTTCGGCGAAGACCTGGACCGCAAACGCGCTGGCCACGCCGCACAAAACTTCTCCATCCTCAACCGTATCGCCCTCAATCTGCTCAAACACGACAAATCTTCCAAACGAGGAATCAAGGGGAAAGCGCCTCAAAGCCGCCTGGAACATCCCCTATCTGCTCAAACTACTTGGAATCTGATATGCGTCGGCCCTGCGTGCCGCTAGGCCTCCAGCTTTCTGTCGCGCCGCGCGGCGATGAATGAGCGAACGCAGAGCGCCACGTACACGAGGCACAATACCGCCATCGCGACCTGGTCGGTCACGGCGACAGTTGCGTCATGAGTGAGCCCGGTTCCAGACGCATGCCGGAATTCGACTATGGCCCGGGATGCGGAGCCGAGAAAGCCGAGCAGTCCAAACGTGACTGCAACATGCATCCACAGCATGCGCTTTTTGGCATCGGGCGAGTTTGCCAGAGCTCCGCTGACGGCCAGCGCCAGGCCGAAGTATGCCGGAATCAGCGCCGTCGGATGCTCACTGCCAGTACCGAAGAAACCCCATGCGCCCAGCAGAATGAGAGCCACACCAAACCAGATCGTCAGCTTTCCCACAATTTCCTCCGAATTCAGTTCCAGTCTTCAGCTTACCGCGCTACGCGCCGGCTGCTCGCTTCAGCACCGGCAGCACCTCGCCGGGTGTCCACTCGTTCGACGGGTACCACGCAGCGATCTTGCCGTCGGCACCGATGATCGCCGTTGAGAGCGAGTGATTGAAAGTGCCCGATTCACCCGGCGTCAGACCAATACCGAAGAACTCCAGCATCTTCGTCAGTTGGTCCTGCGGAATAGTGGCGAACTCCCAATGGTCGAAGTTGACTCCCCCCGCGTACACCTTGCCGTACGCTTTCATTACGCTGGGGGTGTCATGCTTCGGATCGAAGCTGATGCTGATGAGGCGGGTCTTGGCATAGGCTGCCGGATCCGACTTGAGATCCTTGTTGATCTCGGCAAAGTTCTGGCTCATGCGGGGGCAGTAATCTGGCAGCGGACACTGGGTGTAGATAAAGGTAAGCAGCACTGCCTTGCCTTTGAACTGCGCCAGGTGGATTGAGCGTCCTTCTTCGTTGATCAGCTTGAAGTCCGGCACTACGTCGCCCTGAGTCGGCACGTGGTATTGTGCGGCGGGCTTGTAATCAGGCTTGGCCTGCGCCGTCACCACGATCTCGTCCAGCATGGGGTCTTCGTAGCCGTCGGACGTCTTGCGCACCAGAAGCCTTGCCACAATTCGGTCACCAGGATGCAGTTCGCTTAGTGCGGCTGGATCCTTCAACTTGTAGGACATCGTCATCGCTTCCATGAAGCCGGGGATGGCCTCATGAGCCAACAGCACGCTTCCCTTTGCAGTGTCGACGCTAACGATCTTCCCCCTGACCGGAAACGTCTTCAAGTCACCCGAAGCTGTGGACGCGCTGGAACCGCTGCCCGTCTGTTTACAACCCGCAATCCACATTGGCATGAGACATACCAGGAACGCGGCGAACACCTTATATCGCACGTACACACTCCTGCAGTCATCATACGAGCCTATGAGGCAGGAAGCAGCTGCCCGGATTGACAGCCAGGTTTTTCCGCCGGTCGCGGGCGTATAAAAGGCGTATGGACTCATCCCACGCGCTGCCCCCAGAGATCGGCCAGGCCCTTGCGCGTGGCGCGGTCATTCTCACTGCTAACCAGCGTGCTGCCAGAAGTTTGCGGCATAATTTCGACCGTCTCAAGCACGCCAGTGGCGCGCAGTTCTGGGAGCCGCCGTCGATCTTCGCCTGGACTACCTGGCTCTCCTCCCTCTGGTATCGCCTGCTGGTGGAAGGTCGCGCCTCTGAACTGTTGCTGAACGCATCGCAGGAGCATGCGCTATGGCGCGCAATTATCGCAGCGGACAGCGAGACCAGCAGTTTGCGCCCCATCGACGCGCTTGCCGAAACCGCAGCACAAGCGTGGTCCCTGCTGCATGCTTACCGGGGCCGACTGCAAGGCTACGACAGCAATAGCGACAACAAAACCTTCGCTCGCTGGTCGGCCGAGTTC
>JAJXXG010001070.1 GCA_021781255.1 Acidobacteriota bacterium | reverse complement strand
CAAGGCTTGCAACGCTTTGGGGTCGAATAACCGCGTTCCTGAAAGAACGCCTGATCGGCAGCGGTGAAGGTAAAATCCTGCCCGCAGTCGCTGCATGTAAGTTGAATATCTCCGGCCATGTTTCTCCTCGTGGTGATTGTACAGCCCATTTGCCTTTTTGCGTACAAGGTTTCTGTTTGGATTGAAAAACTTATAGCCGGGGCAGCCCAGGTGGCGGAGTTGCCCGCCCGCTCTAACCAGCCGACATTGCAGTTGCTTGCATGTGAGACGCACGTCGCGGGCAAACGGGGTAGACCATTCCATATTTGCGCGTGGAATAAATGGTTATGCCTCCTCGCAGGCGCCAGCGAACTCCAATGATAACCTTATCAACGGATTTTTAACCGCGCCTTCGCTCGCCGGGTAGTCCGCCAGGCCGGGGGCTCTGGAGGATGTGCAATGCGAAGAGTAGTCGCTGCAGCCGTTGCCTGCTGTGCCTTGACCGCCGTGGGGACTTGTGTCGGGCGGGCTGCGTTCGCGCAGTCGAATCGCTCCCGGAACGCAAATCTCGTTCTCGATCGCGGATGGCAATTCCGCCAGATGGCCACGACCGCGCAGGACGCGGAAGCCGGCTGGCTGCCGGCCACCGTCCCCGGCGACGTGCATCTGGACCTGCTGGACAACAAGAAGATTTCCAACCCCTTCTATCGCGACGAAGAATCCCGGCTGCAGTGGATCGAAAATGAAAACTGGGAGTACCGCGTCAGCTTCGATGCGACTCCGGCGCTGCTGTCGCGCGCCAACGTCGATCTGGTCTTCGACGGACTCGACGCGGCGGCTCAGGTCTACTTGAACGACACGCAGGTGCTCAATGCAGGCAACATGTTTCGCGTCTGGCGCGTACCCGTCAAGGGCCGTCTGCACACCGGCCGGAATCTGCTGCGCGTCGTCTTCCCTTCGCCCATCAAGGCCGCTGAGGCGGTGGCAAACGCCGATCCATGGCAGCCAAAAACGAAGACCGCGGACAAGACTTACATCCGCAAGGCAGCCTACGAGTACGGTTGGGACTGGGGCCCGCGCTTTGTCACCAGCGGCATCTGGCGCGCGGTGCGCATCGAGGCCTGGGACAAGGTGCGCATCGCCGATTTCGCCATTCACCAGCGCGACGTCAGCAGGGAAGTCGCCCATCTCGATGCAGAGGTGCAGGTCGAGTCATCCATCGACGGCCCGGCGCAGGTCAGCCTTCAATACTCCGGTGACGGCAAGCCGATAAGCCTCACCAGCAAAGTCAATCTGCACACGGGACAGAACATCATCGACTTTCCCATCGAGATTCGCCAGCCTAAGCTCTGGTACCCGGCTGGCTATGGCGACCAGCCGCTCTACGATTTCAGCGCGCAGGTCAGCGCCGGCTCCACGGTGAGCGACGAGCGCAAGACGCGCACCGGCCTTCGTTCCATCGTTCTGCGCCGCGAACTCGACAAGTGGGGCCGCTCCTTTGAGTTCATCGTCAACGGAATCCCCATCTTCGCCAAGGGCGCAGACGTCATCCCCTTCGACAGCTTTCCCAATCGCGTGACCACCGCGAACTATCGCCGCATTCTTGAGTCGGCGCGCGACGCCAACATGAACATGGTTCGCCACTGGGGCGGTGGCTACTACGAGACCGACGAGTTCTACCAGATATGCGATGAACTCGGCATCATGGTCTGGCAGGACTTCATGTTCGGCAACGACTGGCAGCCGGGCACATACGCCTTCAAGCAAAACATCGAGGCCGAAGCCGACGACCAGGTGCGCCGCCTGCGCAATCATCCCAGTATCGTCCTCTGGTGCGGCAACAACGAGACTGAAGTTGCGCTCAACTGGGGCGACCGCGGCGCTCTGCCCCTCAGCACCAAATTCCAGATGTGGCAGGATTACCTCACCGAATTCAGCGGCATCCTGCCCCGCGTCGTCGCCCGCCTTGAGCCCGAGATACCCTACTGGCCCAGTTCGCCCAGCGCGGACTACGAGGCCACAAGCGCCACCTTTGAGAGCGGCGACATGCACGACTGGAGCGTCTGGCACGGCCGCGTGCCGTTTACTGACTATGAGAAGCACCACTGGCGCTTCGTCTCCGAGTACGGTTTCCAGTCCTTCCCTGAGATGCGCACCGTGGAGAGCTTCACGCAGCCTGAAGACCGCACCAGCATCTTCACGCCCGTCATGCTCGCGCACCAGAAGAACAAGGAAGGCAACTCGATCATCCACGACTACATCGAGCGCGACTATCCCGAGCCGAAGGACTTTGCCAGCTTTCTCTATGTCAGCCAGGTGCTGCAGGCCGAGGGAATCAAGATTGGCGCAGAGCACTTCCGCCGCAGCCGCCCGGAGACCATGGGCTCAATCTTCTGGCAGTTGAACGACTGCTGGCCCGTGGCTTCCTGGTCCAGCATCGACTACGACGGCCGCTGGAAGGCCCTGCAATACTATGCGCGCCGCTTCTATGCGCCAGTGCTCGTCTCGCCGCACATTGAAGATGGGGCGGTGAAGGTCTACATCGTCTCCGACAAGACAACGCCTCAGACAGCCCAGCTCCGCGTGCGCCTCATGGACTTCGACGGCAAGGTGCTGCTTGAAGACAAGCACGATGTTTCCGTCGATCCGCTTGTCAGCAAGGTCTATCTTGACTGGCCGCTGGAAAAGCTTGCGGCTGCGGGAGCATCCGACACAGCACGCGTCTTTGTCATTGCCGAACTCTCCAGCGGCGACACGCAGATCTCGCGCAATCTCATCTACCTCGCGCCCGTGAAAGCTGTCCAACTGAAACCCGCGCGCCTTCAGGTTCAAGCCACAGGCAGCAGTGGGAAGTACATCATTCGCATCGTCTCGCCGGTGCTTGCGCGCAGCGTGTATCTATCCGTCGGCAATCTGGACGCGCAGATTTCGGATAACTACTTCGATCTGTTGCCAGGTGAAAGCCGGGAGATTACAGCCACCAGCGCCGCCACGCTGGATGCGCTCAAAGCACAGTTGCACGTCATCTCCCTCACCGACGCGTTTGCCACCGGCTTTCAACCCGCCGCCGTGACCGCCGCGCGCTGAACACAACTAGCCCTCATCCTCTCGCGCTTCCAGCGGAGAAGATGAGGGCGCATGGCTTCAGAACGAGAAGATTGCCTGCAGAAAGATGCGCCGCGACGCCGGCCCCTGAGAGAAGATTCGCCCCGCAAGGCCTCTGGAGCGGTTGAAGAAGCTCGGCGTTCCGTAGCCGGTCACGTTGCCCGTGGCATCGAAGATGGCCGTCGGCGTAATCGTACCCGTAGGGGTCCCGTAGTTCACGTTGTTGAACAGGTTCAGCGCCTGAGCCGTGAACGTCAGATTGTATTTGTGCGGCGCGCTCTGCTGCCCCATCATGGGCCCGCGCTGGCCGCCGCCAAGACCGCCTGGCCCCAGTCCGCCTCCAGGTCCCCCGGGGCCTCGCCCACGGGGCCCGCCCATGAACCCGCCGCCCTGGAAGGTCGAGTCCACCCTGGGCCCGATGCCGATCGCCCGGCTGATGCGCAGGTTCACGGCCACGGACGAAGGGCTGTTCCCATAGTTCATGGGCAGCAGCGCCTCGCCCGGCACCGGTTGCAGATCAAAGCACCCGAATTGCGTCTGGATGTACCGCCGGTTCGTGGGACTCAATGTGCACAGCGAGCCATCTGCAAGGCCCGGCCGGTTGTTGATGAAGTTATCGCCCGTCAGATCCTGACCAGAGACTATGTTGAACGGCCTGCCTGAAGTCACAATCATGAACGGGTTGAATCGCAGCCCCCACTTCCCCTGATAGTTGCCCATGATGAAGGCCATGTTGCGCGATACAAACTGCGCCCGGCCGTAATCCTGGCTCAGATTGTAGGAGTTCGATGCCGTTCCGCCCGCGCCGTCGGTATTCGCAAACGAAAGATTGTAGAAGCCGAAGATGCTGAAGTTTGGGCTGATGCGCGCATTGAAGTTCGCGATCATCTGGTTCTGCTTGTAGACCGCCTCCGGGTAATACTCCCGCACAATGCCCAGTGAAGGATTGGGCCGAACGCCGGTCAATGTCGAGCTGCCGTACAAATATGTTCCAGGCAAATAGGCATTCGAATCACGCGTAACCAGCTGATGGACGCCAAAAGAGCGCAGATAGGTGAGCGTCAGCGTCGTGGTCTTGGTCAATTGCCGCTCGATGCTCGCCCCCAGCTGATGCGTGTAAGGCGAGTGATAGTTTGGCGCGATCTGTATGATTGTGCTCTCCGGCGTTGCCGCGTAGGGTGCGGCAGGCAAGCAGGCGGAGAAATCGATATTGGTGAAGCTCGTTCCATTCAGGCACGAGGCTGAAGGCGTCGTAATCTGCACCTGGCCTGAGTCAGCGCCCTGCTGGGTCACATTCATAAAGTGATTGATCCCCAGGCGGTCATAAAACGTACCATAGCCCGCGCGCAACACTGTCTTTGTCGGCTTGCCCTTTTTCGCGTCCA
>JAJXXG010001314.1 GCA_021781255.1 Acidobacteriota bacterium | reverse complement strand
ACTTCCGCGAGAACGGGATCGAGGACTTCCAGGGACCGTACGAGGAGTGGAAGGGCAAGCATAACTAGAGGTTCATCACGGCGAGCCGCCCGCGTGGGTTGGGCCGATTGATCAATTTCCCGAGTCGATAGGAACGACAATGACAGATTTCGAAAAAGAAGCAGCAACGTGGGATGAGCAGCCAGGGCGCGCCGAGGTTGCGAGCCAGATTGGCGCTGCCATCCTGCGCGAGGTGAAGCTTGACCGAACCATGGATGTGCTGGAGTTGGGCTGCGGCACCGGCCTGATCACGCTGCAGTTGCAGCCTCTGGTCCGCTCCATCACCGGGGTCGATTCTTCCGAGGGCATGCTGGGCGTGCTGAAAGCCAAGATCGCCGCGGCCTCGCTCGGCAACGTGCATCTGCACAAGATCGACGCGATCGAGGACGAGCCTCTGCAGGGCAGCTACCACATGGTCGTAAGCAGCATGACCATTCACCATATTCCGGAGATTCTTCCGCTACTGCGCCAGTTTTTCCGCATCCTGCTGCCCGGCGCGGCGCTGGTGATCGCCGATCTCGATCCGGACAAGGGCCTCTTCCACAGGGACGGTCAAGGCGTCCATCACCACGGCTTTGATCGCGGCGAGTTGCGCGGTTTGATGGAGGCTGCCGGCTTCGCAGATGTTCGCGATAGCCTTGCCGCCGAGGTGACCCGGCCCTCAGCCGACGGAGTGGTGCGCACCTTCACCATCTTCCTCATGACCGCGGTGAAGCCCAAGTAACTGCGACCCCGGCGATCTCTGGTTTCCTGTCTTCAGGCAATTTCAACCTTTGATCGGGCACAAAAGCGAGCGGGCCGCCCACGGCGGCCCGCTCTAGCCCTATTGTGACCCGGGCCTGGGAATGCAGTTCATCCCTGCGACAACTGCACTGAGTCTGCGCCGGTTTGCTGCCAAACGCAAGCGGGCAGGTACTTGGCCAGGCGGCGACTGGGGGGAGAAGCCATGCCTGGGCCCGAGGTGTAGATCCGAGGCTGAAGAAATTCCGCTAAGCCGGGTACGCCCCCGTGATATAGCCTTCCAGCTCCTGGATAGCCATTGCCTGACCTCGGATGACCCAGCGCACTAGATCGCTGATGGAAATCACGCCGCATACTTCCTCAGCCTGCAGAACAGGAAGGTGGCGGAAATCATGCTGCGTCATAATGGCCATGCACTCGTCCACTGTGTGCTGAGGGCTGACGTACATCACCGGACTGGTCATAATCTGGTGCACCAGGGTCTCTTTGGAGAGGTGCCCCATCAACACGCACTTGCGCGCATAGTCGCGCTCGGAAACAATTCCGACCAGGCGGCCTTTGTCGAGAACAAGCAGAGCGCCGATGTCGTGCTCAGCCATTTTTTCAATGGCCTCATAGACCGTCTGGTCCGGTTCAACCGCCAATATTCGCTTCGGCTTGTTCTTCAGCACCAGTGCAATCGTATCGGTGATGCTCATCAGGCCTCCTTGCGGCAGGATTCTCCCCAGCTTCGGCCGGTCCCGAAGGTACCCCGGTCCAAGTATCGAAACACTATAGTCCAAATGGAATACGGTGGAAAAGTGGGGCGATCACATTTCTGATTTGTTGGCGGGTTCGACGCGCGTCTTCTTCAGCCGCAGTCAAAATTCATCCCATTTGCCGGGACGGGAAACCTGAAAATCGTTGAGCGCATCCAAACCATTGAATCCGCCGCAGCCCCTATGTCCAGCGCAAGATTCGGGATTTCTTTACCAGAAAGCATCACCGGGATCAATTCTTATGAGTCTTCTTGCGCCCGATAAGGACGAAAACCCCCAAAAGCAGGGCGGCGAAATACATCGCGGCGAACAAGCGCCTTCACAAGACCAAGCCAGGAGTGGGCCCCCAGCCGCTCGTCTTGCGGAATTGCTGGGACAGGCGCCTAACGCCATCGGTCTCCTGCTGGGCGGCGAGCACCGCTGGAGCTTTGTCAATCAGGCCCTGGTGACCATGTTTGGTCACACCAGCACTACGGACTTCATTGGCAAAACCTTCGCGGAGAGCCTGCCCGAGATCGCGGCGCAGGGCATACAAGAGATTCTCGATCGCGTCTACCGCAGCGGCCAACCCTTTGCTGCCCAGGAAATCGAGCTCAAGGTAAATCCCGGCCACGGGGGCAAGCCGGAAAAACGCGACTTCGAGCTGATGTGTCAGCCGGTTCGGGATCCAGACGGCACGCTGGAAGGAATCTCCCTCTTTGCCTCCGATGTCACGGAGAGGACGATCTCGCGGCAGGCAATTGAAGATTCCGCCGAGCGGCTTCGGCTGGCCCAGAACGCGGGGCAGATCGGCGTCTGGGAGTGGGACCCGATCCAGGGAAAGAACAATCTCTCCCCGGAACTGCATCGCCTCTTTGCCACCGAACCTTCCGATGCGGATCGCCTCAAGGCATGGCTCTCGCGCATCCATCCTGCCGATCGCAATCGCGTGACCATGCTCATGTATGAAGGCCACCGGCTGGGCCAGATGGAATTTGAGTACCGCTATCAGCATCCCGATCTCGGACTACGCTGGTTCCTGTGCAGGGGACAGCGGCGGCTGAGCGAGTCGCGCATGTTCGGCATCGTCCAGGACATTACCCTCCGTAAGCACGCTGAACACGCGGCGGAACAACTCGCGGCCATTGTCGAGTCCTCCGACGATGCCATCATCAGCAAAGACCTCAACGGCATCGTCACCAGCTGGAATCCGGCTGCGGAGCGCCTGTTCGGATATACCGCGGAAGAGATGATCGGGCAGCCGATCACCAAGATCATTCCCCCTCACCTGCATCAGGACGAAGAGCGCATTCTGACGACCGTTGCGCGCGGCGAGCGCATCGAGCACTTCGATACCGTGCGCATGAGTAAAAACGGCGAACTGCTCGATATCTCAATCTCCATCTCGCCGGTGAAAGACAGCTCAGGACGCATTGTCGGTGCCTCCAAGATCGCCCGCGATACTTCAGAACGCCGCCGCCGCGATGATTTTCGCTTCCGCCTGGCGGCCATTGTCGAATCCGCCGACGACGCAATCGTCAGCAAGGACTTGAACGGCATCGTTACCAGTTGGAACCCAGCCGCGGAACGCCTGTTCGGCTATTCGGCACAGGAGATGATCGGGCAGCCCATCCTCAAGATCATCCCTGCCGAACTCTACTCCGACGAAACCCGCATCCTTTCGACCATCGCCCGCGGAGACCGCATTGAGCACTTCGAAACGGTGCGCCGGAGAAAAGACGGAGAGCTGATCGACATTTCGCTGACCATCTCTCCGATTCGGGACGAGAAGGGGAAGATCATCGGCGCGGCTAAGATCGCGCGCGACATTACACATCAAAAGCGGGCCGAGCGTGCTCTGCGCACCAGCGAACGGCTGGCATCCGTAGGGCGCCTGGCGGCTACGGTGGCCCACGAGATCAACAATCCCCTCGAAGCGGTCACTAACCTGATCTTTCTGGCGCACTCCGCGGCTGGACGAGATGAAGTGCGCAACTATCTCGGCATGGCCGAGGAAGAACTCGAGCGCATCGCCCACCTGACCAAGCAGACCCTCGGCTTCTACCGCGAGACCAAGGGCACGTCGGCCGTGCGCCTGAGCGGCCTGGTGGAATCGCTGTTATCCGTGTTCTCACCGCGCATGCGCGTCAAGGGGATCCAGTTGTGCCGCGAGATCAACGATGACGTAGAGATTCGCGCCGTGCCCGGCGAGATCCGCCAGGTCATCGCCAACCTGATCAGCAACAGCATCGACGCTCTCGAAACGGGCGGCCAGATTCGGGTGCGCGTCTCCCGCGGCCGGCAATGGAAGAACGGCGAGTTCCAGGAGGGCGTACGCCTCAGCGTAGCCGATACCGGCAGCGGCATCCCAGGCGAAATTCGGGATCAGTTGTTTGAGCCCTTCTTTACCACCAAGCAAGATGTCGGCACCGGCCTGGGGTTGTGGGTCTGCAAAAGCATCGTGGAGAATCATGGCGGGTCGATCCACGTGCGCAGCAAAACAGAGCCCGGCAGCTCGGGGACCGTCTTCTCGGTCTTCTTTCCCTTGGAGCAGACTGCGCTCAATCCGCAATATTCCAGCCTCAGCCGCGCCACTTTCTAGATCCTGCGGCAACATCCCTGCCGCCTTCAGGAGCGGCGGCGCGCAGCCTCTTCGTACTCGGCTACGTACTCCCGCGCCGGCATCTCCCAGCTATAGTTGCGGGCCATGCCGTTGCGCATCAGGCGCGTCCACGCCGGCGCATCCTTGAAAGCGGTCAGGGCTCGGTCGAGCGCCGCCAGCAAGGCGCGTGAATCGTAGCCTGCAAACTTGAAGCCGGTGCCGGTTCCCTTCTCCGCATCCCATTCGTCAATGGTGTCGTCGAGACCGCCGGTGGCGCGCACCACCGGCACAGTTCCATATTTGAGCGAGTATATCTGGTTCAAGCCGCAGGGCTCGTAGCGCGAAGGCATGA
>JAJXXG010000711.1 GCA_021781255.1 Acidobacteriota bacterium | reverse complement strand
CTATGCCTATTGGAGCCACGATATGGGAGGCTTCTACTCCCGGTCCGTGGATCCGGAGTTGTTTACGCGGTGGATACAGTTCGGCACATTCAGCCCGATCCTGCGCACGCACGCCACAAAGCGCGCGCAGAATGAACGCCGCATCTGGGCCTATCCCGAGCCTTACTCCTCCGTTCTGCGATCCAGCTTCGAGCTGCGCTACGCCCTGCAGCCCTACATCTATACCGAGGCGCGCCGCACGTACGACACGGGTGTCGCGTTCCTCCACCCCCTCTATTACGACTGGCCCGAGGCGGACGAGGCGTATAGCAGCCGCAACGAGTTCCTCTTCGGCAGCGAGATGCTCGTGGCTCCCATTGCCTCCCCCGCTGACAAAGACACGGGCCTTTCGACGGTGAAGGTGTGGTTACCCGAGGGAGAATGGATCGAATGGCCGACGGGCAAGCACTTTACAGGTCCCATGACCGTCGAGCGTGGATTCTCCATTGACCAAACGCCCGTATACCTGAAGGCGGGCGCCATCGTCCCCATGCAGCCTGCCATGCGCTACACAGGGGAGAAGCCGGTGGATCCGCTCATCCTGAACATCTGGCCCCTGAAACCCGGCACAAGCTCGGCCTACAGTGTCTATGAGGACTCGGGCAACGGCGTCGACTACCAGCACGGTGCTTTCACCGATCTGCCGGTGCGAGCCACGCAGCGAGGCGATGAACTTCAGATCGAGATCGGGCCGATTCAGGGCTCGTTCCCCGGCATGCTCACATCGCGCGCTTATGAGATCCGTCTGCCTGGAGACTGGCCGCCGTCCAGCATCCTGGTCAACGGAATCGCAGTTCGGCAGGCCTCTGCGCCGGCTGAGCACGGCTGGTCCTACGAGGGCAACTCGCTCACTACGATCATCCCGATAGGGCGCGAGGATGTGAACCGGAAGATCACCATACAGGTTCGGCGCGCCCCCGGGCTTGTAGCTCGACGTGGCGAACTCGATGGCTTCGCTGGATCGATCGCACGATTAAGCAGCGCGTTCGACGAGCTGCAACTGCTGTGGCCCATCATGGGTCCTCCGGACGAGGTGGGCGAGGCCGCGCAGTGCGGTTCCCGCCTCACCTACCAGCCCGCAAACGCCTCGGCAGAAATCACACATTTCAAACAGCTGCAGTCGAAAGTGAAAGCGGAAATGCTCGGGATCCAGGCTGAATTCGACAACCGCGTTAAGGAATTCGACAAGCAGCACCCCGGTCGCGTGCCCCCCAACCGGGCAGCCGAACTCGAACTTCGCGTCAACGCCATCAGGAAAGCTCAGTCCCTGCTGGAACAAGCTGCACAATGACCGGCTTGCATTCCTGGTTCATCCCCGGGAAAGGTCACTGCTTTGGGAGCATGGGATTGATCCCCGCGGTAGCTCTGCAGTCCAAGCCCGTTCCCGTTCTGAGAATCACCGAATGACAGGTACTCGCCGCGTCCGTATCGACGCCGAACCTCTCGCCCGAAGGCAGGTTCCTCCCCGGATCCCGAGTGCTTCGAATATCGGCTGTCGCAAACAGAAGGCCAACGCACTCATCCAGCGAACGGCCAAACCCGCTTCCGGATCGGGTTGTTATATGGCGACTTGCCACGGTAGGAGCCGTGCGCTGGACAAAAGTCGAGGCAAGCTCGCCGAACCGGCGAGCTTGTAGGTCACGCCCAAAGTGAGGTCGTGGGGATTCCGTGCAGGTTGGAAGCAAACGGTATGACTTCACTGCCTGCATAGAGAATGACGCCACGTAGCCAGTTTTTTCCAACGGCGTCGGCCAATTCACGAAGCCCACGGGCATCATGACTACCAAGGGTTGCGGAGGCCTTAACTTCCACGCCTACTACTTTGCCTGCACGGTCTTCCAGAACAAAGTCCACCTCCACACCGGAGGTTGTTCGCCAGAAGAAGATCTCGGGCCGGGCAGTGCTCCAAGTGCACTGTTTGCGCAACTCCATCATCACGAAGTTTTCGAGTACGGCGCCGACAAGGGTTCCTTCTGCTTTCAGGCGGTCCACGGCGGCTCCCAAACTATAGGTGAGCAGTCCGCTGTCATTGAGGTAGACCTTGGGGGTCTGGATTACACGCTTCCCAAGGTTTCGAGCCCAGGGACGAAGTAATTGCGTGAGAAAGGTTCCCTCTAGCAGGGCAAAGTAACGCTTCAGCGTGGTCTGCGGCAATGCCATAGTCCGCGAGAGGTCGGCAAAATTGAGCAGGCTTCCAGCGCGGGTGGCCACAACGGAGAGCAACCTTGGGATGGCTGTGGAATCGGCAATGTTGGCAAGATCCCGGATGTCTCGTTGTAGCATCGTCATGACGTAGGACTGAAACCAGGCATCGCGCCGCGCCGGGCTATGTCTGGCAACCGCCGGAGGATATCCTCCGGCAACAAGGAGTTCCAGCAAGGCCTCCCATTCGATCTTTCGCAACTTGCCTGACCAGTTGGCTGGCTTGGGGGAAAACAATGAGTCAACAAAGCTCTCCTGGTGGTTCTTCATCTCGCCTTGCGAGAATGGCCAAAGCGTAAGAATTTCCATGCGTCCGGCGAGCGACTCCGAGAGCTTTGGCAGCAGCATGACATTCGCCGATCCGGTGAGGAGGAACTGTCCGGGCTGGCGCCGGCGGTCAATGGCAGCCTTGATCACCGGAAAGAGCTCTGGGACATGCTGGACTTCGTCGAGTGTGACCGGAAGAGGCAGGCCGGCAATGAAACCATTGGGGTCGCTACGCGCAGCGGCCAATATCCCAGGGTCGTCGAAGGTAAGGTAGTGGCGGCCATCTTCCACAACTTCCTTGGATTGGACCAGCGTGCTTTTCCCTGTCTGCCGGGCGCCATTGACGAGAACGGCAGGGGTATCCGCAAGTGCCTCGATGAGTTGACCTGTGAGATTGCGACGGTACATGGCTCTATAATCGTCCATCTCGTGGTGGATAATCAACCACGAGATGGATGATTATCCAACTTTTGAACATTCACCAGGTGATGAAATCGCTGTGGGGACTTTGTGAGTGTACTCCTTCAAAAAGCGCGACATTGTGGGTAGTACCCACAATTTTCCCCGAATCGCCCGCGCCTGCAAGTAGTTGAAAGTGGGTGACATAGAGAAACTATTGGCAATGCTGAACGGGGCGAGTTTTCAACTATTAACCGAACGCTGTCAGATTGCTTTCTTGTCGCTCAGAGGGGGCTGATTCGTGTTGCGTCTCATCAACCAGAACCTATGCTGTCTGAGCTTTCCAAGATAGATGAGTGACTCGGCGATCATCATGCGCTCGTTGACGCATTTTGCAAATCTCTGGACTGACGGGCGGATTGGGGGCTGGATCAACCGCCTTGTTTATAGTGCCACGCAAGAACTCCTGCCAAGGGCTCATAATATCATCGGTTCAATGCCTGAACGGTACATTCTGGATACGAATGCAATACTGGACAACCCTGAAGTACTCGCCCTGAGTGCAGGGAAACGGGTCATAATCCCTCAAGCCGTCATCGACGAGCTTGGCCAAGCGAGAATGCGAGGTGCGCGAGACGGGCTGCGCGGCTCACTCAATTCCGCATTGGGAAAGGGCGCACATATAGCACGCGACCCGGATGCTTCTGCAATCTCAAGGATCGTTTCTGACCCTAGGGCACGAGGACTTGCCGGAGCAGACCTTTCGATTGCAGCCTTAGCCATAGACTATGCGGCTTGAATGGGCCCGTCAGCAGTCGCGGTTGTTACACGAGATCGTGGACTTTCATCCTTCCTTTCATCTCACGGAATTTCATCTCGGCCCCCCGTCGAATTCTTGAAAGATCCTTCTCTGGGCCGACCCGACAAGGAAATTCAGTCCCACACTCAACTTCTGCTGTACAGGCGGTGGGCCTACGTTCTCCTTAGTGCCGTTTTCGGATTTGCTGGATCGCTGCTCGGAAATTTCGCCTATTCGCATTTGCGATATTTGGTCGAGACATTCCACATATGGGGAGTTTCGATCGCTGTCTTTCTAATCGGCATTTTCCTTTATTGGGTCCGTGAACGCTTCCGCCTGGGATATGGTGTATTTGAGTCCGCGATTGGTGTGATCATGGCGTCAACCTCGGTCCCCGCTAGGTTCGACTATTCGCATTTGAATGTCACATTTGGAATATGGATTCTCAGTGGGCTCTATGTCATAGTCCGTGGACTGGACAATATTGGTAAGGGCAGTGAAGGAACAACAATCGCTCCCTACTGGAAACGAATATTTCTGCCGCAGGACTCTGATTCTGAAAATCCTCAATAAGTATCCGGCCGCAACCGTCTGTACTGCCAAGTAGGATGGTTTGCGCACGTGCACGGCGTGGTGCTACCGGGCGACCGCTTCTGACCAGGCTGACTACCTTTCAGTGTAAGCGTGCGCCCTTCCCCTCTGGTCATGGGTCTGCGATGTGTCAGAACATCGCTGCATGCAAGAGATTCAAGAGGGACGTCGAGTT
>JAJXXG010001210.1 GCA_021781255.1 Acidobacteriota bacterium | reverse complement strand
GCACATTGTGGTCGGAGACGGCCAGGTTGGCGCTGATGCGCCACACCTTGCGCCCGGCCAGCTCCAGGCCCTCGAAGGCCTGCGGGCTGGTCACCTCGTGCACGAGGTGGCGGTCGATGTACAGCACCGCGGTGCCGTCGTCCTCGGTGTGGACGACGTGCTCGTCCCAGAGCTTGTCGTAGAGCGTTCTTGCGGTCATGGGTTGGAACCTCCGGGGGTCGATTGTCCACACAGCGCCTGCACGAAGCGCTGCAGCACGGCCGGCAGCACCTGCTGCGTGCGCACGCCGAGCAGGTAGTCGCGCTCGGCCCAGGGCTCGTCGAGCGTCAGCACCTTGACGCGGAAGAGCTGCGCGAAGCGCTGCGCCACCGCGGCCGGCAGCACCGCCACGCCCAGGCCGGCCTCGACGAGCTGCGCGATCGCGTCGAAGCCGCGCACCTGCAGCCGCGCCTTCAGCGTGCGGCCCTTGCGCTCGGCCTCGGCGCGCATCAGCTCGTGCGCGGCCGCGCCAGCGTGCAGGCCGACGATGTCGTGGTCGAGCAACTGCTCGAAACGCACGCTGGCCATCTCGGCGAGAACATGGCCGGCCGGCACCATCGCCGCCAGCGAGCCGTGCCGGTAGCGCCAGGTGCTGAGCCGGTTGTCGAGCAGCGGGGGCACGAAGATGCCGACGTCGGCACGGCCCTCGGCCACCGCCGCCTGCACCTCGGCGCTGGTCTGGTCTTCGAGGCTGATGCGGATCTGCGGGTGGCTCTGCGCCAGCTTCTGGAAGAAGGCCATGCCTTCGCGCTCACCCATGCTTTTCCCGAATACAGCGAGCGCGGTGTACGCAGCCTGAGTGGAAGTCCCGTCCTTTACCTCAGCGAAGAGGCGCATCACTCCTTTACCAAGATCGCACACATGACGGGCCTTGGCCGGAACGTGCTTCGTGCCGTGTCTGCAGACAGCGATCTCAAACTGGACCTAGCAGCCCTCCGGCGCCAGGTCGAGACTGATCGCAAGAATGGGCACCTTCCTTTCATGGTGGTGGGCACCTGTGGCACAACAGCTGCGGGAGTAATTGACCCGCTGCCAGCCCTGCATGCGTACTGCAAATCGGAAGGGCTCTGGCTGCACGTGGATGCTGCATGGGGAGGTGCGGCTGCCCTGTCTCCGGCGCTTCGGCCGCATGTTGCCGGCATCGAGCTGGCCGATTCCATCACGTGCGATGCCCACAAATGGTTCTCAGTCCCCATGGCGTGCGGCATGTTTTTTTGCCGTCATCAGGCCGCGGTGCTGAGCACCTTCCACGCCCAGACCGCGTACATGCCGCTGCAGCACAGCGACGATGTCCTGGACTCGTACACCAGCACCGTCCAGTGGTCGCGGCGCTTCATCGGCCTCAAGCTCTTCATGTCCCTGGCGCACAACGGCTCATCGGGCTACGCCGCCATGATCGAGCATCAGGCGCGCATGGGCGATCTCCTGCGCGAGCGCCTTGCCCAGTCCGGCTGGCAGATCGTCAATCGCACGCCGCTCCCAGTCGTCTGTTTCACGCGCCCCGGTCTCGATATTCCGTCGCTGCTTGTGCGGCTCAAGCATGAGCAAATCGCCTGGATGTCGGAGACGCGCTGCGGTGGGCAGCCGGTGCTGCGCGCCTGTGTCACCAGTTTTAAGACCAGCGAAGAGGACGTCCTCTCCGTTGTGGATGGACTCAACCGCATCGAGGCGCGCTGAGTTGTACGGGATAACAGATCGCGTTCTGACTGCGAGAGAATGGTTCCATGAAGCTTGAGACCCTTGCCATTCATGCCGGCTATGAAGTGGAGCCAACGACGAAAGCCGTCGCGGTCCCCATCTACCAGACTGCGTCCTACGCCTTTGACAGCGCCGAGCACGGAGCGGCCCTGTTCAATCTCGAGGTCGAGGGCTATCGCTACACACGCATCTCCAATCCCACCACGCGCGTGCTCGAGAGCCGCGTCGCCGCGCTGGAGGGCGGGGAAGATGCGATGTGCGTCGCCACCGGGCAGAGCGCAGTTTATTACGCCGCAGCCAATGTAGCGACGATGGGCGACAACATCGTCTCCGTTCCCCAGCTCTACGGCACCACGCATACGGTCTTTGCGTATACGCTTCCCGGCCAGGGCGTTGCGGTGCGCTTTGCGCAGTCCGATGCGCCGGATGCCATGGAAGCCTGTATCGATGACAGGACCCGTGCCATCTACTGCGAGAGCGTCGGCAACCCGGCCGGAAACATCTGCGACATTGAAGGGCTCGCAGCAGTCGCCCACAAGCATGGTATCCCTCTCATCGTCGACAATACAGTAGCCTCGCCCGTCCTGCTCCGCCCCTTCGACTATGGCGCGGACATTGTTGTTCATTCGCTCACCAAGTTTCTGGGCGGCCACGGAACCACGCTCGGCGGCGCCATTGTGGACAGCGGCAACTTCCCATGGAAGGAACATGCCGCGCGCTTCCCCGCATTCAATACACCCGATCCGTCCTACCATGGACTTATCTACACCGAACACTACGGCCGTTCCGCCTATCTGGGGCGTTGCCGCAGCGTCTATCTGCGCACCACAGGATCTGCGCTTTCGCCCTTCAGCGCGTTTCTTCTGCTCCAGGGCGTAGAAACCGTGGCGCTTCGCGTCGAGCGCCACGTGCAGAATGGCCGGCGTGTCGCCGAGTTTCTCCGCAATCATCCCAGCGTGGAGTGGGTCAACTACGCCGGCTTTCCCGAAAGTCCCTACTACACATTGGCTCAGAAGTATCTCCAAGGCCAGGCCTGCTCGCTCATCGCGTTCGGCGTTCGCGGCGGCTACCCCGCTGCCGTCCGGTTCTATGACGCGCTCCAGCTCGTCAAGCGGCTGGTCAATCTGGGCGACGCCAAGTCGCTCGCCTGCCATCCAGCCTCCACCACTCACCGGCAGATGTCCGAAGAGGAACAACGTCGCGCGGGCGTTACGCCTTCCATGATCCGGCTCAGCGTCGGCATCGAGCACATAGACGACATCCTGGATGATCTTGACCAGGCAATGTGCGCTGCCGCAGCCTGACGCAGCTGAAGATCTCTGTATTTGCATTGCTAGTTGTTGGTTGCCTATGCCTCTTTGTTTGATCTCAAAGCAATCGCAGTGTCGCGGCCAGTCCTGCAGCTTCCTCAGTGGGAGTGCATCGGAATCGTTGGTTGGCATCTCCGGCCGTCCGCGGCTGGCCATCGGCCTGGTCAACAACATGCCCGACGGCGCGCTTGAGCAAACCGAGCGCCAGTTTTTTGCGCTGCTCACGGCTGCCGCGCAGGAGATTGACGTATGCCTGGGGCTTTACGCCATGCCCGATGTGCCGCGCAGTAAGTCCGGCGCTGCCATCGTGGACGAAAAGTATCTCAGCGTGGAACAGCTCTGGGACATGCGCCTCGACGCGCTCATCGTCACCGGCCGTGAGCCGCTGTCGCCTCATCTGCAGCAGGAGCCCTATTGGAATGTCTTCACCCGGCTCTTCGACTGGGCCAGGGATCGCACCTGCTCCACGATCTGGTCCTGTCTCGCCGCTCATGCCGCTGTCCTTCATCGCGATGCCATCGGCAGAGTGCGCAGGCAAACAAAGGCTTCCGGCATCTTCGATTGTCTGCAGGTCGAAGGACACGACCTCCTCGAAGGTGTCCCCTCCAGGTTTCAATTACCCCACTCGCGCTGGAATACGCTCCCAGAAGATTCGCTTCGTGCCAGCGGATACACCATCCTCAGCCGCACCGGCAGCGGCGATGTCGATATCTTCCTCCGGCAGGACAAGAGCCTCTTTCTTTACTTTCAGGGGCACCCCGAGTATGAAGCCAATACTCTCCTGCTCGAATACCGCCGCGACATCGGAAGATATTGCAGAAACGAAACGGATACTTATCCCGTGACGCCGGTCAACTACTTCGAGCCCGGCCTCACATCTCAGCTTGCAGCTCTCCAGGTGCCCGCCAACGGCCGCGGCCGCAGTCTCCATCTTGAGCAGGCCAATGCTCTCCTGAAATCCGCCGGACCCTCGAATCGCTGGTTCTCCACCGCCGTACAGCTCTATCGGAACTGGTTCGCCAATATCTTGCAACGCAAGGCGCTGGCAGAGGCGCATCCCGCTCCGGCCATCCAGTCCTATGTGGCGCATGCCTGACGCATCCTCGCGGATGCGGCACATTTCCCTGGCTGCGCGAAAATGCGCATCAGTAGCCTGTGACCGTGTGCACAGCCTCGCGGAGCGACTTCACAAGGCGCTGCACCTCCGGCTCTGTTATCACCAGGGGAGGCGCAAACAGGATTTGATCTCCGGACGCCGGGTGCGGCCCCTCAGTCGCACGCGTTCTTGTCAGTATTCCCAGCTTCTTCAGCTCAGCCTTGATGCGCGGACCCACCCTGGCTTCCGCTGCAAAGTTCTCTCGTGTCGCCTTGTCCTGCACAAACTCAACCGCAGCAAGCAGCCCCTTCCCACCGCGGATATCGCCCACATGCGGGTG
>JAJXXG010000400.1 GCA_021781255.1 Acidobacteriota bacterium | reverse complement strand
GTCCCTAAATACGCATTCTCGCACTCCAGTATGATTTGAGTTTGGTTCCCTTATTCAACATGCCCGATCTGAGAACAAGTTATGAGGAAATTGCGGCTGCCTCTCACCGAGTGAGACAGCAGTCGCTTGCAGACGTAACTTCCATCGATGCCGCGCATGGCTTCGTTGACGAAGTGAAGATTTGGCAGGTAGTGCTACAGGATCGGCCCGAAGCGCAATTTTTGCTCAAGTCATCAGCGGGCTTGAGCTCGGTCTGTTTGCGCTCGCGTCGGGGCTTTACCGTCAGTCGTACGGAAGCCTCCGCTTAGCTGTCGAACTCATCGCCGGCATGTCGTGGTTTTCGTCTCACCGCCTCGATCTAGCGGAATGGCAAGCGGGTGAGAAGGATCTGATATGGCGAGAGATAACAAACCAAGAAGAGGGCATCCTCTCTCCTCGCTATCGGAAGGCGTTTTTCCCAGAGATCAGTGAAGAACGAAAATACAACGGGCTGTACGCGAAACTCTATCGTGAACTATCCGAGCATGTTCACGGAAATGCTCGAACTTGGGCGTCGGGCACGGACGATATTGTCTTCGATCGTGCGTCCAGCTAAGGCTGGTATGTCCAGCAGGGGAAGGACCTGCCGGGGTAAAAGTCAGAAGCCCCGTAGCTAGATAGCAGGGAGGCGGGAAACCAAATCTCTGAAGCCTATCGACAATCATCTCCTTGGGAGATGCGCAAGTCATCGGGCCGTAACGAAACTGAACGCATGTATGTGGCCCCGTTAACAATCAACCCCGAAGGTCGAGCCTACGGTCGAAGGGCGAAGACAGCATGAGGCGACGCAATCTGACTGATGCGTTTCTCTCACTTCGGCGGGGTGGAAGCGACAGCACGATGACAAGGACATACCGAGCAACTGGAGAAACCCTCCTCGCCCCGGCGCGAAATCGCCGGAGAAAGGTAGGCCCTATAACCACACACGGGAAAAGGGCCGAAGGCGAGAGGGCATCGGATGGGTTCGTAGTAGCGATGAAGCCGGGTAATGCCGGTGGAGCGAAGGAACCCTGCTGTTTGTAACGGTTCCAACAACAAGGGAGGCAAAGGCGCATGACAAACACGCCTATCAGTTTGCAGGACCTGCGTAGGAACCTATACGTCAAGGCGAAGTCTGAACCGTCCTGGCGTTTCTGGGGTTTGTACGTCCATGTCTGCAAGATGGAGACTCTGCGCGAAGCGTATGAGATGGCCAGAAAGAACACTGGCGCACCGGGTATCGACGGTGTGACGTTTGAGGCTGTCGAAGCGTACGGCGTGGAGAGCTTCATCGAGCAGATACGCGGCGAACTCATCAACCGCACCTATGTGCCGCTACGCTCGCGGAAGCAGGAGATACCGAAGGCCGGAGGAAAGTTCCGTACCCTGTCGATCCCTGCGATCCGTGATCGAGTCGTACAAGGTGCACTGAAGCTGATTATGGAGCCGATTGATTCCGGCATTCTAAAGTGGCCCACTTCGGCCGTTTGTTCTGGCCCACCCGTTGGACAGAGCGAACTCCTAGTCTGGACTGAGCGCGAGCTTAGGACGGGGGCGGGAGTTGGACTGGAGAGCCAAAGTGGAACTATACGAGCAGATTCCGCCCATCGCTGCGCTAGCAGGATACCGGCTTCGATAGTTTTGCCGAGCCCCACTTCGTCAGCGAGAATCGCTCCTTTAGAAAGCGGTGAGCGGAAAGCGAAGAGCGCTGCTTCAATCTGATGTGGATTTAGATCGACTTGAGCATCTGAGAGAGCGGACGCGAGTTTGTCCACGTCGTCCGAACTGGACCATTTCGTCAGCTCATGCGCAAAGAGCTTGGCGTGATAGGCCGTCAGACTCATCGGCTCGCAGTATTCTCCGTGCACCAAGTTTAGAGCACTCCGTAACTTTGGGCACAGTTTGGGCACAGAAAAACGCATCCGAAGATGCGTTGGTTCCGTAAATTGTTGACAGTATTGGTGCCGGGAGGGGGGGTCGAACCCCCACGACCTTGCGGTCGGCGGATTTTGAGTCCGCTGCGTCTGCCAGTTCCGCCATCCCGGCGCTTCCCAAGTTTACCTCACCCATCGCCGCCTGCGCACGAGAAACTAATGCACGCCATCCGCTGGCCGCAACGCCGCCAATTCCACAGCGCATCCCGCCGCATTTCTCGCCGCGATGCGCAGGTTATCTGCGGCCATCCACACCCAGAAGCAGCTTCCGTCCTTGGAAGCCGCAGCGCTCACACTCAAAACGATCTCGTCCTTACCGGCGGCACTCTCATTGCTGGGCGAAGGCTCCGCCGCCACCTCGAGCCCCTCGCCGTGCAACGCAGCGCGCAACGTCTCGGCGTCTACGCCCGGCCCAAATTCCAAAAATACCGACGCCGTATATCCATGGAACACAGGTGCCTCGATCAACTGCAGCACCATCCTCTCCGCCACCTCAACTCCCAACAGCATCCCAAGTTGCCGATGAATCGTTGCGCTCACCGTCTCCAGACTCACCTTCGCCGCCTCACCTAGCGACGACACCACATTGAACGCAACCTGCGTGTCGTAGACGTCTTTCTTCAGCGGCTTAAACGCCAGTAATCCGACCGTCTGCTGATGCAGTTCCTCTACCCCGGCGCTCCCACACTCCGACGCCGGTCGCAGCACCGTTGCAATCATTCTCGTCAGCCCAAAAGACTCAAGCCTCGCCTGCAGCATCCCCAGCATCACCGCCACCGGATGCGCCGGAACCAACGCCACCGTCGCTAAATTCGCAGCCGGTCCACCCGTCATCGAGGCAGCGCGCACGAGCACCTGTGGCTGCCCCTCCAGCGCTCCAGTCAGGTCCACAATACTAGCCCCGGCCACATGTGCACTCTTCCAGAACGCCAGCGCCGTCGCCGCATCTCCCGCAAAGAAAGCCACGTCAATACCCGAAAACGCCTCTGCAGAGATTGTCTGAATGACCATTGCCTCTTCGCCAGCCGCAGTCATCTGCCCGCCCGCCTCCTCGGTATCCAGAAGCGTCAAATCCCACACAAAAGCCGTCGCTTTGCTCAGCTCTTCCGCCAGCTCTTTGCCGAGCAACGATGACGCTCCAACCACTGCTCCGCGCAATATTTTTCCAGCCATCTCAATCCTCTGCCTATCTCGTTGATCTTCCGTTCACCATGAACGTCTCCTGCGATTCATCCCATCACACCGCGTTCATGCGCCGTTCCCACGAGTACGCCAATCGCGCCGCGACACCCGACACCAGGTATCCCAGCGCAATCACCAGCAGAGCCACCTGGTCCCACTCCGCAATCACGCCAATCACCACTACCAGCACCACTAGCAGCCGTCCCGGTTTGCGAGTCCCTACATCAATCTCCTTACCGCTCCAGAACCGCCAACTGCTCACCATCAGGAACCCTGTGAACGCCACCAACCCCAGCCACACCAGCGCCAGCCATAGGTTATGGATGGGCGATCCGCCCTCAAAATGGATCACAGCCGCCAGCACGCCAGCGCCCGCGGGAATCGGCATCCCAACAAAATATTTCCGACCCGGCCTCCCCGGATTCCGTGGCTGCGGATTCACGCTAATATTGAATCGAGCCAGCCGGCATGCGCCCGAAATCAGAAACAGAAAGCACACCACCACCCCAAAGTGCATCACCCGTGCTTCGATCTCCGGATGCAGCGACGGAGTCAATTGCCGCACGCCCCACAGATACGCCAGAAGGCTCGGCGCCACGCCAAATGTAATCACATCCGCCAGCGAATCCAGCTCCTTGCCAAACGCACTGGACGTGTTCGTCATCCTTGCAATGCGCCCGTCCAGCCCATCGAAGATAATCGCAAACGCAATCGCCAACGACGCATGATCGAACGCCGCTGAGGCCAGCACCGGGTTCGTCATCACCGACCCGCGAATGCTCTGCATAATAATGTAGTACCCCAGCGCAATGCTGCCTGAAGTAAAGAGCGATGGCACCACATACATGCCCCGCCGCGATGGTGACTGTCGAACTCCCGCCTCCGCCTCGCTCATCCTCTCCGTCCGTCGGAGGACTTGCTCGACGCGTCCTCGGCATAACCCTGCAGCACACCCAGCACAGAACTCCCGCCCTTCACCCGATCGCCCGGCTTCACCCGCAACTCCACATCCGCCGGCATCAACACATCCACGCGAGACCCAAACTTGATCATCCCCATCCGCTGTCCGCGCTGCACGGTATCTCCCGTATGCACATCGCACACGATGCGTCGCGCCAGCAATCCCGCTATCTGCTTGAAGCTCACGCTATGCGTCCCATCATCGATCACAATCAACGTCTGCTCATTCAGCACCGCCGACTCGGGATTCATCGCATTCAGAAACTGCCCTTCTCGATACTCCATCAGCGTAACCTTCCCGCTCATCGGAATGCGGTTCACATGGACATCAAACACGCTCAGGAAGATACTCACCCGGAACCGGCTTCCCGCCGTCGTCTCGAGATCGGAA